>CAYSWK010000024.1:0-15466 GCA_964434735.1 Microcaldota archaeon
AAATCAATTCCGACTTCGCTTTTTATTTTCTCAATTTCCGCATCGCGCAAAACCTTTGCCTTGATGCTTGCTGCGGCAACAATAGGAAAATTCTCATCCGCCTTATGCTGCGCCTCGTATTTTGTTAAACCAAATCGCTCCATCCGTTTCTTGAACACCCAATCATACCTGTCTGGAAGATCAATCATGATATCTCCTTTTTTATTTGCAAGGAGTTGCGCCATATACTTTGCCTCGATATCCGTAAGGCTCATCGAATCCATAAGCTCAGTAAGCAAACGCGCATCAATAACTGAAGTATAAAACGTACAAAACGATTCAAGCTGTTTAAGAATTTCAACTCGTTTCTGGTGAGTAAGCTGCTTTGAGTCCTTTTTGCACAGTGCATTAAGCTGCTTTTCAAATCTCCTGTCGCACGTTGCAACGCATACAACAAGCGGACCGATGACTGGTCCTCTGCCTGCTTCATCAACGCCGATAAGAAGACCCATGAATACAACTAACACGTGAAATTTATAATACGATGAGAAAAAGGCAAAATGAAATGAAAGAAAATAAAATTAGTATGCAAGATTGCGCTTGTCAACCAAAATAATGTCTCCAACAGCCAAGACCGATTCATAATTTACGTGAACCATGCCTTCTTCTGAATGAAGTTTTGATACCATTTCGCTGTCAGGATTTCCTTCGACAACCAATGCTTCGATCTTTCCGGTTACCTCGTTTACTGCAAGGTCAACCAAACGTCCGAAGTCTTCGCCTTCATTGGTGTAAATTCTTTTTCCTGAGAGCTGCCGAGCTAATGTATACTTTGTCATTGTTCCACCTGCCACGAATGTAGCATGAAAATATGTTGTGCCTGTAGTATTGAAAATTTAAAAAGATTACATCGGACCCATGTGAGGGTTTTTATACCCAGCATGCGGCAAACGACATTCAAAACGAATTCCATGATGAAACGACGCCGCCGATATCCGACTTGTCACACATAACGAGAATACGCATACGCTTCTCCTGTGCTTGCTTAAGGGAATTGATAAGGTCAGACATTTCCGTAAGTGAGACTAAATTTCCATCTTCAGTTTTAACGTTGAAATGAACAGACTTGTACGTCATATTTGGAAAATCAACTAAGATAGGGAGCTTCAAAGTGCGTGCCCATTTTTTTACGTCACTTTCTTCATGCAACTCAAGCTCAAGCGCGGCCTTGTAAAGATTCCTATTTTCAAGACGAGATGCAAGGTCGGATTTTGAAGAGGACATAAGAAGATTAAGGGCATCATCATCACCCAATGACAAAAATTGAGAAGGGACCATTGCCTTGCTTGAAATGGCATCCGTGATGCTTTGGCCAAGCATTGCAGCTGCGATGCGCACCGTTTTATGGAAATAAACTGTCGAAAACATCATAAAGCGCGCAATGATGAGGCTTTCCGCCGCCTCAAGGCCGCCTTCTGAAATGCACAGTTCTCCATCCTCAAGCAAAAGCATGTGAAGCAGACGGTCGCTGTCAATGACGCCGTATGCAACGCCCGTATTCTTTGCATCGCGCTTAAGGTAGTCCATCCTGTCAGCACCAAAATCGGAATGGACTATTGCGCCAAGTGGATCTTCTTCAAGCGAAAGAATTTCGTCGACTGAAAATTGCTGGGTTATAATATCCTTCAACTCACCAGATGCAATTTTTTTCCTGCCGATTTCCTCATGATTGCCCAAATATTTTTCAAGTACGCGCTCGGACTCATGGCTGAATGCAACATGACCTATATCATGAAGAAGGGCATACAACCGAATACGCTCAATTTCATCATTTGAAAGCCCAAGACGAGAAGACATGACGCCCGCAAGATGCATACTCCCGATCGCATGCTCAAAACGCGTATGGTTTGCACACGGATATACAAGATAGGTAAGCGCCATTTGCCTAATTTTACGTAAGCGCTGGAATTCCCTGCTGTCAACAATTTGCTTTTCAAGCTCAGAAAACCGAATTGTCCCGTATACTTCATCACGAATTATCATGCTTCACGCCCTTGAAAATACGTCTTTACGCTTTTCCATGACATCCCCGCGCTCCGCAAGAATGGTAAGGACTGCGCGTACGCCAAGCGGCTCTGCGCCCACCAATTGCGAAATCTGGTCGATGGTCATGGGCTTATCAAGAATCGAAATTATTTTTGAGGAAACATTCATGAAAAAATTCCCATTCACGACATAAAACTTGCCGTCAAAACTTTTGATGCCCGTTATCGATTTCTTGTCGTTTGGATTTTTACGTATCTGCTCAGAAACGGCATATGCGTCCTTCGGCTCGATTACTGCATAACCCTTGGTTGAAATAGTATCAAGAATATTTGATGAGGGAACGTGCGGGTCGGCAAATGCGCGCGGAGGAAGCTCATCCAACGCCTTTTTTTGCATAAGCGAATAAACCGAATCCGCAATATTATAAACTCCGTCTGGATATTTTTGGCTTTTGAAAATGGATATCCGTTTTTTTGCAAGCAATTGCGCAATATGGTTTTGTTCCTCATTGCTTAAGGAAGTCTTAAAATGAACCGGCGTGCGCTTCTCAAAACGTACCGAAAGAAGTTTCTTAAGAAGTGCAATTTCCTGCGGAAGAAGCGAATCTTCCTGGACGGGAGGTTTCGAGTCAGAAGAAGGAACGGCCTTTGGGCCTAAGGAAGTTGAAAGAAGGTAAAACCCCGGCTTAAGTGCAAAAAGCTCAAGCTCGCCATCGTGCACGAAGTCCTCGGGCAATTGGAGGTACATCCGATTATCTTTTTTAAACAATGAAACCTTCATCACAACCACTTTCGCGCTCGGTACATATAAACCTGAGTTTGAAATTATGCATTTCCCGTTTTTTCCAAGGAAAAGGAAGGCAATACTGAGGTCGCAAGGTATTCTGCAAATTGCTCAAAAAAAGGAAGAAATTCACTAACCAGTATATCATATGCCGCATGCTGCTCGTGCATCCCATAATTGTACAGGACCCTATTTTTGAAACCGTAAAGGTCAACAAGTCCCGCTGCCATTTTTTTTGAAAGTAACGATTTGGACTCAAGCGCCCCGACCATAGTTGCAAAGTCAAGAATCGCTGTTGACGGCGCGTCATGAACCTTGCACATAAGTGCAATAATATCAGATGAAGTATCGCTTATTTTCTGGACTAAACGTTCTGAGGCATTACGATGGAGAATGTTTGAGCAGTACTCCTCTTCCGTTTCAGGAAGCACAGAATCAAGCTCGGCAAGATAATCCATCAAAAGGTGGTATTTTTTCTCAATCTTTTCTTTGACTTCCATAACGCAAACCTCTCAGACGCATGCTGCTTTGCACAGGCATATGTTGGCACAAACGATTCATAGACCTTCTGCCAAAAAAGAAAATATGAATGCAGCTCCCCTTCGTCGCAGACAAAAAGAGAACGGTTCTTGCAAATAATATCCTTCTTTATCATAAGGGGAAGATCTTCAAAAAAATGGGCATCAATGCCCGCGTGTGAAGAAAGGGAATGCAAAAGCGCGCGCTTGGAACGTGCGTTAATGTCAGGTGCAACGATACAAATGTCAACATCGGAAAATGCATGATGCGTAGCATCAACTTGTGAACCATGAATAAGAATTGCAAGTACTCCTTCGCAAGGAAAAGAATGAATAATGTGCGAAAGATTATCATAGTCCATAAAGGATATAAGAAAGGAAAAAGAAAAAAACCCTATTTAAGGTAGGGCAAAAGGAAATCAGGTATTTCAGAACTGCCCTGAGGGCGAGGCGTATCTCGGTACTGCCTTGGTCGTTCGTAAGGAATCTGCGAAACATTCAGGCACAACTGGTATTTGGACGCATTATTGATATTGCCGCAATACGTCTGGTTTCCATAAATCTGTGCAATGGTGCCATAACAGTTTTCACGCATATCCATAACTTGAACACTCTCGCAATAGACCGGATTCTTATGAAGTTCTGCAAACAAAGAATAACAATCGTCCTTCTTATCGTTTGCAAGATTACAAAGAGGTGGCATACCGTTGTCAACCGCAAGCATTCTCATGCATTGGCCGACATCTTTTTGTGAAAGACAATTAATATGGCCGCGTTCAATGTCACTCACAAATGAAAGAAGGTCAAATGCTGAATCATTGCTTGTTACGGCTGGAAACGCGATAACGGGGTTCTTCGCATAACTCACCTCAAAAACATGAGTCTGCTGAAGCTTACCATTGTATTCGTATTCAAAGGACTTTTCAATTGCAAGACCGTCTTCACGAATACACGCACTTCCCGTAAAGTGCTGAGGGCCCGTTGTTGGGATTCCAAGATCCTTTGCTTCCTTAATAGTAAGTCGCTGGTAATCGATTTCAATTCCCAAGTTAACGCACTGCTGGCCGCCAAGCGTCTTAGTTCCAAGATCCGTAAGAAGCAATGCTTCCTTTTGGTATAGCTGCTCAGAACGGGTTCGTTCGAGTTCTCGTGAATAGGTATTGAAGAAACGCGTTGAAAGTTGTGAAATGTACTGCTGAACTTTCGTGTCATTACCTGCTGACACGCATTCTGAACTCAGTTGGCTGGCAACACAGATAGTTGTCATATTATTAGGTTCAATGAATATACTCCTATTGAAAAGAACCGTGCTAATAGCAATCTTCTTACCTTGTGCAGTTATTGCAAGAGAATAATGCTGAGTATAGTTTCCTATGGTTTCAGAATATTCATGCTCATACGCGTCATTATTCACCCCATACGTAATACTATCGAGGTATTTTTGTGCAAGGGGGTCTAACGTTTTGTTTTCTGTTTTTACCTGTGACGAAGTGCCTGTGCACCCAAACAAAAAGGCACATACGAGCAGGACTGCCACTAACCTTTGGAAATTCATACTTTCACCAATTAGAACGTAGGAAAGAATGATTAAAAAGTTTGCCGGATTAGATAGGTGGTTATCAAACAATCACAAATGGTGAGCTTATGGGATTTTTAGACTTCCTTAAAGGAGAAAATACTACACAACAAGAAGAAAATGCCCCCGTCGGACAGGCCCCGCTTTCAATTTCTGTTTCTTTTACGCCAATCCGCCTCAGTGCACATAAGGAAAGCATGGTGCAGGCCGTTTTAAAAGTCACAAATAATACTCAAGAAACGCAATTAGTATCATTAGATGTGTTTGCACCAAAAGACCACATGATAGGATTTGATACGACATGCCTGAGTAAAAAGGCCGAAAAAAAACTTGAAACGCTTGAACCAAGGCAAACAAAAGAAGTAACAGTAAAAATATACTCAAGCAACCAGACAAAAGCAGGAACGTACGCTCTTGGAATAATGGGATATGTCCACTACCAGACCTATGATAAGGTATTAAGCACGATCAAAAAGAAAGTCGCTCTTCGCGTCGCTTGATTATTCGGGCGACACTTCCAATTTTTGCAATTCCTCTATTTTATTTGCGTATTCCTTTCCTTTATCCGTAAGACTTACAACTCTCAATTTCCCTTCAGACTGGACAGTAACAATCCCTTTTCCTGCAAGAACAGTAATAAGATGCGTAACATATACGTACGTCGTATTTGTTGATTTTGCTATTCGTGAAAGATGCCATTTGCGCGAACTGTCCTTAAGCACAGTAAGAACCGAACAAGGCTTTGGACGTAAAAACATGGGTAAATGGTCATGACTCACCTTTAAATGTGTTTGTCCACGGCGTTACTTCGACGGAAGCTTTATAAAGTATATCTCAAATATAGAAGCAACTTCCCTCGGACGTTCAAGATGACGCCCCCGGGCAAAACAAATATAGGTGAAAACATGGGAGGAAAAAAAGTAGGATCAGAAAAAATTAGCCGAGAAGATGGATACCTTTATTACATTGGTAAAGATGGATTCGTCTGGGCAGCGCCAATGAAGCACAACACGCGCGGCAAGAAGAAGAAGGTCGGAAGCCAAAAGATTGAAAAGAAATCAGGTTTCATGTACTTCCTCGGTAAAGATGGATTTGTCTATGAAACAAAGATGAAGAACGCATAGTTCTTCTCTCTTTTTCTTCTTTACTTTTTATTTTCTAAAGATAAAATAACTGAAAAGTATGATCGGTATTTTTCCGCTTCTTTTAATTTTCCAAATGAGGTAAGAAATGCTGTTCCCGACTGAAGATCATTTCGGAATGAACTAAGAATTAAATCTGTACACCCCATCCGTTCCAATTCTTCCTTAAGATTTTTTGGATTTTTATCAAGAAGAGACAGAATGGATCCCCATTGAGAAGTAATATATTTAGTAAATGAGGATGCGCATTCCTGCTGTTCCGTTGCAACAGATTCATCCCCTGGAAAAAGAAGCGAAAGGTACTCAATGGATGAAAGCATAAGACTTCCCCTGAACATCCCCTCCTCGAAGGACTCGCGCTTTTCCTGCGCCGCATTTTTCAATATGCCAAGGAGTTTTGTAAGCTGGCCACCAAATTCACTCACTTTTCCCTGATCAAGACCCTCAAAATAGGAATAATTTGCAATTGCAACGTTGTCAAAATAATCCGGCCAGGTCGCCTTAAGGTATCTCACATAAAACAAAGCAGTCTTCGTATGGTTTGCAACATCACGAAATGCTTCGGCCGTCATGACAAGGGAGTCCGAAAAACGAGCAAACGATTCTGAAGTATTATTGTAAAAGGGTAAAAGCTCGTTTTTGTCAAGGGAGGCGACCCACTTCGGATTTTTTGCAAGCACATACTTTTCAAAAGAATCAGCAGCATTCACAAGATCCTTGAGACTCCGATAACAAATGCCAAGATTGTAGTAGACCTCTGCCTTAAAATAAGCGGAAATAGAAATGGCTTTTTTGAACTGCTCAATCGCTTCCTTGGGTTTTTTAAGATCATTGAATAGATGGATTCCATAATTCTGAAACGGCCAAGGATTATACTGCATATGTTCGCACGCATACACGTACGCCTTCTCTGCATCATCCTTAAGGTCCAAATCCCTTAAAATAAGCGCAGCGCTCAAGAAAGCACGTAAATAAAAAGGAGATTCCTTGTTTGCGCTTTCAAGAAAGGATAACGCGCCCTTAGCATCCCGCTTTGCCATATGAGAATCAACTGCGAGTCTCCAAAGAATTTCCGGATTTGAAGGGTCAAGTGCGTGTGCTTTCTCAAGCAAGGACACATCGGGATTTCCGTTCTGGTGATCAAGAAATGCCCATTTGCCAAGAAGCGAAAGCGATTCGATGATTTCTTTTGAGGCGATAAAATGTTTTACCTCTTTTGCAGGAAACTCAAGGGAACATAAGCTGTAAACGGCCTGACATATGTTGTACGCCGCAGTACGCGCATCAAGCGAACTTGGAACTTCAACTTTTTTTACGCCCTTTGAAATGATATAAACGTTCTTAGAATCATTAAATGAGATAATAATGTCATGAAATTCCTCAGGTTTCTTTTTGGAATCCCATTCATCGCAGGAAGAGTCCTGAGTATCCGTAACCGAAAAAATTGAAAAATGATTAAGGATACGTCGCACTAATAAACGGGAAAGATACGGAACTGTCCAAGGTTCAAGCACAAGAATTCTTTTGCAATCGAATGGAAGGAATTTCATAAGCAAATTGCAACGTGACAATTTAAAGATTTTAACAAAGAAAGAAGCGCATGAACTACCTTGAACGGACGATCAAAAACGCCCTTTTCATATTTTCAAAAACCGAGCCTACTTCTGAAGCAATCGAGAAAATGAATAACGGAATAATGAGAAATCTAGTTTCTGAAGGCATTGCTCGAAAAGACATAGATACAATGACTGATGCAATAACCGCGCGTGCGGCAAAACTTAAAACAAAGGGATTGGAAAAAACAAAGGAAATAATAGATATTACTGAAGAGGAAATCAAAGCATTTGTAAAGGAACAAAAAATACCTCAGCTGGATATTTCAACAATAGTGCGGGAAGTTCTAGAGGGGGAGGCAAAAAAAGAAATTGAACCTGTAAAAAAACAAGAGACGCCAAAAATACAAGAACCGACGAGCTCCGCAAAAGAAGCAAAAACTCCCGTAAAAGCCCAAGCAATTAAAACAAAAAAAGAAACGGAGTCCAAACAAGAACCTGCAAAGGAAAAACCTACCGCACAAACCGCACCTCTTGATGCGACAGCTATGCAGCAGGAAATTATGAAAAAAATACAGGAACAACTTGCAAAATCATTTGCATCAAGTGACCAGCTCAATTCAGAATTTTACAAAATGCAGGAAGAAACCCTTAAACAGAACGCAGAGGCAATGAAAAAACTCCAAGAAACGCTTGCCTCAAACCCGCAAGGAATAGTGCAAAACATCAAACAAGTACAAGCAACCCAACCAACAGAAAAAACCATATCTCTTGGTGATACGAAATATATCGTAACAACTCAAAAAACACCAACAGGATGGGAATATACTTATAAGGATGCGAAAGTCGGAATTAACACGCTTGAACGTAAGGAAGTTGACGGATATATTGACACCTATTCTATCCAAATGACCCAAAACGGGGTGCTGCTCAAAAAATACGTATTCTGTAAGGACACGCGCAATAACCAGTATGCATTGTATTTGATAAACAATGCAAATGATTATTTCAGAATCAGGCTTTTCGACCCGGGATTCAAGGAGGAAAACACCGATGTGATTGTTGCACGAGTGATATGGGAATACGAATGGTTCAAGACCAACATTCTCAAAAATCTTACACCTGAAAAATATGATGAATATGAAACGGGAATATTCAAGTACACTAAACAGGCGTTTGAAAAGGCAAAAAATACCGTAATACTTGCCAATCATCTCAATCGATTTATGGTGTTTAGATTTACCCCTTATCCTACGTACAATTCATACTGGCTGAATGCGATTTTTGATTACCAAAATGCAACCTATTCAATAATCAACACCCTTGATAGCCTTACGGCATTCATCAAGAAAAACAAGGCGGCATTCGGAAAGGAACTTGTGTGCGAGGAAAACATGCCTATTTTACGCGACCTTGTTGAAATGACATCAGTAAACCAATTTTCAGATCTCATAACAAGCAAGGACGAACTTATCAAAAAAGCAAACATCCGGGAGGAGGATATCCCTGATGTTATGGCAAACCTCTCTGAGATTAAAGAAGAAATTCGCGAACCGAATATTAATAAGAAAACATTGACTCTGCATTTCATCAACCGCAAATATGAAGGAGAATTAGTACGAATAGATCTGTCCGATTCAAAGGACGGGCCACGAATTGTAAGCTCGATTATACTCAAGCGCGTATTCGCAGCACGATTCACGAACGTTACCTTTCCGGCACCGGAAGAGGAGCTCGGATACATAAGGTGATTATTATGGCAGAACTTACTGGTACCTGGAAAATTGAAGGAAACGACAAAGCATACTACCAATCGCCTTACAAGGTCGTATTCGTGAAAATGCCTGAACCTGCTGAAGAAAGAGACGTCCAGAACATATACGAAATACATGTGTACAAAAAAGATACCGAATTAATGTTTCTTGGGTTTCGAAAGGAAAAAATAAACGGTGCCCTTAATTATTACCTCCTTCAAATAAGCCCTGAAAAATATACATTTACGATGAGAAGCTACGGTGCGGTCGAAAACGACAAGGATGTGCTTGCAGTACATTGCATTGAAGAAGTGCAACGCTTTGAAAAGCAGGTACTTGGCACCATGACGCATGAACAATTCCTCAAAATACGCCAAACGGTCGTTGAAAAGTTAAGCACCATGTTTGATGAAGTCCGCGGACTTTACGTTTCACGCTCAACGCCCTATTTCCTTATGATTAATTTCTCGCCAAAGGAAACGCAACGCGGTTACGGACTATATGCGATGTATGATTACAAGAACGGGCGAATGAATATCCTGACTACTCAAGAAAGCGTTGAACAATTCTTGACACGAAACCGCATCGAACTCAATAACGGCAAAAACGAGCCGCTCATTCAAGAAAAAAACAAGGACCTGCTTGTTGCATGCATCAGGCGTGCATCCGTCAACCAATTCCGCTGGGTAGTTTCAGACATCAAAGGAATTCTTGACATCAACTTCGTAACAAAGGACAATCGAGATGAGGTTGAAGCGCGACTTAAGGAGATTGAGAAAAAAATAAAGGAACCGACCATTTCAAAAAATACGCTTCGTATTACCTTCCTTGATACCTGGTTCCCTGGGGAGCTTGAGAATTGGACCATAGAGGAAGGCAAAGGCGGAAAAATAACGATTAAACCTGAAACGCTTATGCGGGACGTATACATCCCTTCATTCGTCATTGCCGATGCCGAATCGTTTGAGAAGACCGGGCATTACCGCTGATAGAGTCATGTATAAGAAGACTCATCAGCGATCTTGAAAAACACTGACAACCCGCGGTAAATCCGGACCATCCACTGAAGAAACGTGAAAATCAACAATTTCTTCAACCTTGATCACACAGTGTGGAATAAATCTTCCATGCACCTGAACAAAATCGATAAGTTCCCGTGCAATCCCAAGAATTATCAGGTCAATTCCTTTTTCAACAAACTGCACCGTATAGATCCATGAATCAGTGTACTGAGGTCTAACTCGAAGAAGGCCAGTGCCCGTGAGTGCTTCAAGAATAGGTATGGGTGTAGTTGTCGGAATAGTCAGGTGAATATCTGCAGTTTTAAAGTACTCTCCAGCCGCAACCCTAAGCTCTCGATTTATTACCCCAAAGGGAGGATTAATCTCTTCATCAGCAAGTTCTGGGTTTGGATTGACAAACTCAGCCCGCATACGGATTTTTTCGCATTCGATATATCCGATGTAATTAAGAGGGGCTGCTTGGGATTTGAGAAGCGCAAGATCTTCTTGCATTTTTGCTAGACGATTTTCTGAATATTTCTTCGTCAAATGTACAATAGGGGGATTATCTCCTTCACATGAAAAGGGCATTTCATAAAATCCAAGCCGTTTTGCGAATGATTCAAAATCAGGGCTTCGTGTACGTTTACCATCTATGTGGACGTGATAATAGGGTCGCTTGGAATAAGTAAGTCTCATACCTCCATACGCAGCCTTTCTTTAATATAGAATTTATTTCCCCCGTAGGGGGGAGCCAGACATCTATTTTTATTAATTAGGGTAGAAAAATTAGTATGGAACTTGCAATTTTGGAAGATGTAGGGTTCACAAAAGGCGAAATAAAGGTGTACCTTGCGCTTCTTACGCTTGGAGAAAGTACTACTGGAAACATCATATCCACTTCTGAGATTTCAAGTTCAAAAGTGTACGAGATTCTTGAGAAGCTTTCTAAGAAAGGCCTAGTGAGTCACGTGTTCAAGGAAAAGACCAAATACTTCCAAGCTGCCTCTCCAAACAGAATCATCGACTACCTAGAGAAACAAAGAAGGGTTCTTGAGAATACACGAAAGGAAGCAGAAAAGACAGTTGAGCAGCTTGCTAAGGTCCAAAAACTGGACGCATCAAGTCAAACGGCAGTAGTATACGAAGGATTTGAAGGCATTAAGGCAGTGTTTAGTAAAATATTAGAGGAACTCAACAAAAACGATGAATACTACGTATTCACGGTGGATGAAGAAGCGAGTTCAAAAGAGTTGAAGAACTTCTTCTTACAACACCACAAACGTAGAATTTACAAAGGAATTAAGGTCAAATTACTTTCACGAAAAACTCTTCGCAAGGAGATTAAGAAAAACTATCCAAGCTACCGGCTTTCAGAAAGGCGCTTTATTGATCTGGCATTTCCTACAGGAGTTTTTATCTTCAAGGGACACGTAATGCACTTTACCTATTTTCCAAAACCAACTTTGATTGTGTGCAACAGTGTGCAACACTATGAAAGTTATCGAACATTTTTTGAGGAATTATGGGCGCGAGCGCATGCGTAATCTAAACCTTAAAATTAAGTTCAAACCGATTCCACAACCAGTAGTTCAGGGGATAACGAGTCAATGCGCATCCCTACAAAAAGGGTACCCCCTGGCCGGTTTTTCAATTCACCAACCCGTAAGGAGACAAAAGCAACAGTCGAAGTGGCTGGCGGACTAAACGAAACGCAATCATAGCATTGAGGCTCCTGGGGGCCCGTTGGAAGCCCGTGCTCACCAACATGGTATGGCCCACTTGATGAAGGAAGAAACAAAGTCGACACGGATCGGTCGCTTGTCGGAACAATAAAAAATTCCGACCCATGATGGACAACAGTATAATTTTCAGGTGAAAGCACCAGCGAACGCCTACTTTGAGGATCATAATTGTCAGGAACGGGAAAAAGAAATCCTCTTTCACCATCACGTGCCCGGATGAAACGTGAGCCTTGTGTGATGCCAGGGGGAACCGAAACGAGAGTGATAATCTCAAAAGGGCAATCGGGGGATGTATATGCAACAAGGGTTCCGGTCGCAAACGCAAGAGGAGTGCAATCGGTACTGGCAAGCGGCTTCCAAGGCGGACTTGGATGATTGTCCCAAGGGTTAATGCCTTCAACTGAACGAAAAACGGCTGAAACGCTTGCGGGTTTACGATCAGCTTTAAGTTCGGCAATTCCACGAATCAACGGCCTTGCAGTAATAACTAGGGCTAAGTTACTCATATAAATCGACTCCTAGTTAACGTGTGTAAGAAAAGGTATAAAAAAGAAAGGCTTAACGCTCAAAAATAACCTTATCTACATATAAGTTCACATCGCGCGTCGGGTTTGTGCGATAATAGTCATTAGTAAATTGCACCCGGACAGTATGATTTCCTTGCGTCATATTGCGCACAATTAACCGCTCAACAAAGACGGTCGAATTAATGGCAAAGTTACCAACCACCATACCATCTAGAGTAACTCTCAAATTAGCAGTACGCCCTGCAACCAGATCGGCACGCGAATAGAAACGAATGGTATACGTTCCTTGCTCAAGATACTGGGTGCCTTGCGCATAGCCGTTTGTGTAAAATGCAACTGAATCCGCAAGCCTGCGCACATTACTGCCTGAAAGGGTCGGCATTTGTTCCGCTTCCATAATGACTGAAGGGGGAACATCGAGTGTTTGAACATTGCAGTCATCATCAACACCGTTTCGCAATACTTCAACATGCCCCGGGTTCACCTGTGCACTATTGTCGTTGCAGTCAACGTTTGAATTGAATCCGTCTGCATCGGAATCAACCGTATCTAAAGTATTTGCATTGCAATCATCATTAACTCCGTTGTACAGTATTTCACTCATGCCTGGATTAACTTGCGAATTATTGTCATTGCAATCAACGTTTGAATGGTATAAATCGCCATCTGCATCGACAGTATCAGGTGTTGCCACATTGCAATCATTGTCGATTCCATCGTAAAGGAATTCACTCATGCCTGGATTTACCAAAGCATTGTTGTCATTACAATCGACGTTTGAATTAAACCCGTCATTGTCAGCATCAGGAATAACACAAACAACCGGATATCCTGCATATACTGTTACTGGCCCCGTATCTTCTGCAATGACAATTGTTGCGGTTGGGCTTGGACAACTTGGAAGGATAGTAAGCCCTTCGGTGACTCCTCCTGCAACCACATATTCCGCTACAAGCGAATTATCCAAATTGATTTCACGAATGAGGTTTACAGTATCATAGAGAATGGATAACGTGCGCGTTTCACGATTATAGTTAAGTCCTTCAATATCAACTCTCCCTGGAACGGGAGTAAATGAACTAACGAGGCGGGCAGTGCCTGCATCAAAATCAACATCTATTGCGTGAACATTCCCGTTTTCCTCAAGTCCTACGTAAAATAATCCGCCGTTTGGACTATCTGCATAGGGATGATGACCGTTTGGCACAAACGTCAACCCGGAAATCCCTGCATTCGTATTTACTGTTGCAGGCACTACTCCGGTTAATGAGACCGAACGAACAACCTGTCCCGTAAGAGGATTAAATTTGATTAACGCATACGGATACTCGACAGCCGAATATACGAACACTGCTGAGGAATCAGTAATAGTTATTCCCTCAAGGTCCCCGGGCACATTCCACGTAACTGGATTTGACCCGTTAAGGTTAAGCCTGCTTATCGCCCCATTATCACTCACTACAAAAAGCGCATTATAATAAGGATGCCATACGACGCCGCTTGGCTCGTAGCCTGCCGGAAGATTTTGGCTAATGCGAACTCCTGCTCCTGCCGGCCAAGACAATACGTCGAGCGTTGCCGCGTTGCAGTCATCATCAACTCCGTTATAGAGAACTTCTGCATGACCGGGATTCACCTGTGCATTATTGTCATTGCAATCAACGTTTGAATTAAACCCGTCATTGTCAGCATCAACATAAACGACGGGGCATACTACGGGATAGTTTTGGTACTTCATAACCCGCCCAGAATCCTCCGCAATAACAACAGTTGCTTGTGCATTAGGGCACGAAGTAATGACGGCAACGCCTTCCTGGTCAAGTCCGGGAAGAACATACTCCTGAACAAATGTATTGTTTGTCCTGATTTCCCTTAGGAAATTTGCCGCATCATAATCAACGTACAAAACATTAGTTTGGGCATTGAAATAAAGGCCTGCAATATCGGTTCTTCCTGCAACAGGAGTAAAAGAACCTACAAGTCTTGCAGTGCCTGCATTGAAATCAACATCAACTGCATAAACAACTCCGTTTTCTTGAACACCTATGTAGAATAAACCTCCATTTGCACTGTTTGCATAGGGGTGGGATCCGTTTGGAACGAAGGTTACTCCTTCAATTCCCGAATTAGTATTAGCCGTTGCAGGAACAACTCCCGTCAACGAAAGGGTTCTATTTGCCTGACCTGTGGCCGGATTAAACTTGATCAGTGCAAACGGATATTCAACTGCAAGGTATACGAATTCCGAATTCGGGTCAGTAATAGTGACTCCTTCCAAATCACCGGGCACATTCCAGGTGGTTACTTGCGAACCGTCAAGGTTCATTTTACTTAACATCCCGCCATCACTTACTAAAAATAAGGCATTATAATGGGGGTGCCATACAACGCCGCTTGGCTCGTAGCCTGCCGGAAGATTTTGGTGGATATCCACGCCTGCATCACCTGGCCAGGGCGCAGCAAAAACCAGCGACATAATCGCTACTATTCCTACTAGTAAAGAGAGAGTTTTCATTAAAATCACATTTTTTTCATGTTGTGTCAAATAACGCAGTTTCATTTTGCGCAGGTTCAAAAACAAAATAATGTTTATATATGCTTGTCAGATTTCTCAAAAACTTTGGCAAATGACGAAGCATCAAGTAAACAGACTTTTAAATCTTCAGTGAAATGTCAGAGTATAACTGGAGTTGATACCTATGAGTAATGAGTATACGTGGATATGTCCGACCTGCCGTATGAATTCCAGCATGAACTATTCATTGTCCAAGAAAGACGATGCGTTGGTTTGCGACAACAACGCCCAACACAAGTTCAAGGCGGACAAGGACGGATTTTTGAA
>CAYSWK010000025.1:0-15131 GCA_964434735.1 Microcaldota archaeon
AACGCTTTTTGCGCGCTTAGGAGTTTCTTTTGCAGATATTCGTGATGCATTGCGTGAATTATCAGGCAAACTTTCCAAAGGTGAACATGATTCAATAAAAGAGTGGCTTAAGGACAAAGGAATCCTTAAGCAAGAAGGAGGAAAAATTTCAATTGGTACTTCAAAGGGAGAATTGACTTGTGATAAGGAAGTAGTTGATTATTACCTTGACCTTTCAAGAAATTATCCAACGCCTATTACAAAGCGCTCTATGCCAACTGAAAGCACTCGGGAAGTTATTTCAGGAACAGCAAGATGGAACATAGGAGATGACCCATTGCGTGTTATTCCTTCAGCAAACGGAGGTAAATTCCTTCCACCATTAACAAGGATGATTAGAACTGTTGAGAAACCTCGTTTAAGTGTTGAATACCATGAGCCCCACACGCTCGTTGTCATTGATTCATCTGGAAGCATGGGAGATCCTGCACATTATAAATCATATGCAGCTTTGGGTGGCGTATGCGTTGCACGTTCAACAATTATGCGCGGTTCCTATGTTGGAGTAGTAAATTTCAGCGGAGAATCGTTTTTCCTTCCATATACATTGGATCTTGAGCAAGCAGCGACTGCCATCGTTTCATTCCAGGGTGGAGGAACTGTACTGGATGTTGATTTGGTAAGAACAATGCTTGACCCGGTTCGTGCTCGTATGTATGAGGAGCATCCTGAAATGGCAGATAAACGGTTTATGAAAAAGGAACTTACACTTAAGTTTCCAAACATGGAAGAGCTTCTCAAGCCTCAAAACATCAACCTTGTAATGTTTACTGATGGTGGAATTGCAAACCTTGATGAGACACTTGAATTCTTTGCATCGTGCTCCCAAATCAACAAAGGAGTAATTGTACTTACAGATGAGTACTACAGGCAGCAAATACAGGAGAGTTATGGAGACAAAATTGCAGTTTACCATGTTAAGGATGAAGAGGACATTCCAAAGATTGTCATTGGTGGAGTTGCTGGCATGTGGGGGGTTTCGGTATGAAGCTTGCACATGGTTCTTTGGGAGTAGTTCATGCGGATGCAAGGCGACCTGGTCCTTTTGGTAAATTGAAGCCGGAAGGACAAACGCCTTTGGAAAAACCGGTACAAGTGCAAGAAACGGCTTTTGGGAAGATCGTAGAGTTATTCATCGCATATGGGAACTGGTCATACGATCATGTAACTAAAAAAGTTCAGAACGCACAAATCAATGCAAGCCAAGCAGATATTGATGATTTTTTAATCTACTACGGAAGTCTGCCATACGCCGAAGGTCTTGAAAATAACGCATCAAGGTTTGTTTCAGCACTTATGAACGAATCCCAAACCCAAGATTTTACTCTTGATTTGCGCTTGCCTTGTGTTGAAAGATGGCGTTTATTTAACGGAATAGGGCTTGAAAACAGAAAAAATGTCACAGTTATTTACCCCCCGGGAATGCTGTACTGCAGTAATCTTGGATTTAACATGTCGGCCGGGACATTAACTACTTCAGTAATTGCCAATCAAATTGGCCTTCAGATGTCCGGAGGTATGATTATTATAACTTCAACATTTTCCGAATTAGCCTCTTTTTTTGGAAATTCTCATAGACGCACTATTTCTATAATTGGAGGCTCTTCAACCGGCGGAATCATTCGTTTTGAACGTATGAGCCTTGAAGAATTGCTGGAATTTAAACCCGGGCTTTGCTCAAATCTTGACCTTTCAACAGATAAGGTTCAAATTGAAACGAGCGATGGCCCTGTTAGCCTAGAGCAGGTAGTTAAATGAGTAGGCTAGTACGTTCTTTAGCAGTTGTTCAAGCAGCTTCACGCCAAGGAAATCCCTTTGCTAAATTACACTCTGAGAAACAAAAGTCTTTGGAAAAACCCGCGCAGGTTATTCGAACACCCATTATTGAACAATTATCAGGTATACTTGAAAGCGCATTTGAGCTTGAAAATCAGGGCAAGTATGATGAAATTGAGGTATTCGTAGTCCAGGAATTTGAATTGCGCAAGCTTTCACCTTCACAAAGGGAGATTGAGGAGTTTCTTATGTCTGTTCCCCTTCAGCGTATTAGGGCTATTGATAATGCACTTTCTTGTGTTGTTGACAGGTGTATACAATCAAGCAAGGACCATAATATCTACCTTGATTTTACCCGCTATGGTATTAGTTCAATTTCAGTATGTGGCATAGCTGATAAGGTTCTTGAAATGCACGCAAAAACTTTTGCAGAATGCGGATATGCACAGACCGGAGGGTCTCTTTTGATTGTAGCACGGTCCGTATCTTATATTGGAAGAAGTATGTCTGGAGGCACAATTTCTCTTTCTCTTAGTGGTGCGGCAGATCTCAAAATTGTGGGTCAACGGTCAACAGGCGGAACCATTTCGTTTACCTGCTCAGAATCCATTGAGGCTTGTATCCGAAGAATTGTTGATGAAGATCATGCAACTATTGGTGCAACAATCATCGTAAATGGCAAGCAAATCTGGCCAGAAGGAGGTTCTTCCACATGAGCAGGCAACGTTTAGCTCATTCGGGCAGTCCTGTTACAGGAGTAGTCCATGCGGATGCTCGCAGACCTTTTGGTAAGTTACAATCAGAAGGACAAACACCTTTGGAAAAACCCGTACAGATACTTGAAAAAAATCCTGTTGAACGGGCAATCAAACTATTCATAGAACAAAGCACTGCGGAAAGCAATGCACGTACTAGAAATTTTGGTACTTCTGATTTTATACGTCATTTTGAACAGTTGCTTAAAATCAATGGAATCGCGCTAACAGAACACGAATTAACGGAATTTCTTGCAGCCGTTTCTTTTACTAAAACAAAGCCTGAGACAGAAATATTTACTGGGTTTTTTCCTGCTCTTGTAAATGTTTCAAGAGAGGACGTACGTACTATTCGAATTCCACAAGGCACGGGCCACGCTATGTTTGGATTAGGTAATAAACGAGATATTACGCTTGTATTTCCAGATGGATTTGTTCCACAGTCTATAGGAGCAGATATGTTTTATGGTACACTCAGAACTGATCGCACAGGCAATTACCTTGGCACAGGAATGTTTGGGGGAACGATTGTTGTAACCGGGGGAGTAACTTCATGTACACAACTGTTTGGCCTTGGTTCGAATGCATTTTCCGGCAGGATTGAATTTACACAGATTACTGTTTTGGAGTTACTAAATATTCTTATGACAAATAGGCGTTCATTAAGGGTTAGTTTTTCTGGCAAGATACCGATCGTTTGTTCAGATGGACCTCTTGTTTATGATGATTCAACTAAGGAGATTTTTCAATGTGCAACCCTTTAACTAAATTAAGTCATTCTATTGCAGAATCAGTTGCTGTTAATTCTCTTGGGCCTTTTGGTAAATTGAAGAGGGAAGAGCAAAAACCGGCTGATGCAGGTGCTCAGGTCATTAATGTAGCCATGATTACTGCAGCTCATGCCATACTTTATGAGCGAATCATTAAACCACTTAATTCTTCTCCAGTTTATTTAGATGATTCTGATAAAGCGTCTGCATTTTACGATTCAATCACAAAAGAACTTGCCGCAGCAGGAGTTCATTTAACAAATTATGCATTAGCTGAATTTATTGCGATTATGCCAGCACAGGTTAAATTTGATCTTAAGGAACTGCATGATATGGGGTATTATTCTTCCTTGGGTATTTTCCTAAGTGCATTGATTAATTTAGGTTCTGAAGATAGGTATACTCTTGATTTTGTTTCCAATCCATTGCCCATAAATCAAATGGGTTATTGCAACATTAAACGTATTGAAATAATTGCAAGGAAATTCTCTGACGCCGGTACAAGAATGCAAGCAGGTACCTTAACTCTTCCATTTTGTCCGTTGAAAACTGGCACGGAATTAATGGGTGGATCAATTATAGTTGACGGTCTTGCAAGACATCACAATGTTGAAGAAATTGGTAGGTCCTCCAAAGGTGGGGAGATTCATTTTCTAAGAGTATCCGCTAGTAGGGTATTATCTGCATTGGAATATCAATTGAGGGAACAAAACGAAATTGGCGCCACAATTTTCGCAAGCGGAGAACAGGTTTGGCCATTAGGAGGTTCTTCCAATGAGTAGACCTGTACGCCTTCCTTTAGTAGTTACAGCTGTGGATGCACGCTGGCCAAATCCTTTTAGTAAGCTTAAACCAGAAACATCTGTTGAAGTTCCAAAAGCTCCATTAGTGGTACAACCATCCAATGGGCTTCTTGATGAGTTGATTAGTGCGCTTATGACTTCTTCTCGTTATGATTTAGTGATGGGAGGCCAGGTAAAAAGGCGCATATCAGAAATCGCTTCCAAATGCAGTCCGCAAACAATTCTTGAGCTTTCACTTATGATCTCTCCTAAAAATGCAAATGAACGTGCCTCAACCGAATGGGGTGATAAGGTAGGTGAGTTCTTTAGTATTCTCATAAGCAATTGTCCTTCACAAGACCTGATTGTAAATACATATAATATCCAAAATATCCGTTTTTTTGCAAGTGAAAATACGAAAAACGTTCGTATTATTGGAAATGCAGGATATGGAGTTGGCCATAGTATGAAAAATGGAGCAATCACTGTTGAAGGATCCGCACAAGAAGAAGCAGGTTCAAGGATGGCTGGAGGGCGCTTAATAATTCTTGGTAATGGTGGGTATCGAACTGGCATAGGCATGACTGGTGGCAGCCTTGAGGTAAAAAAAGATGCAGGTGCTCAGGTCGGTTGCGATATGCATGGAGGTACCATCCGTGTGCATGGAAATGTTGGCACGATGGCAGGATTGCAGCTAGCCGGAGGCGTATTAATCATCAAAGGCAACGTAGGCAATCAGGTGGGAAGGGAAAGTGAGGGCGGAGAGATCCACATTGAAGGGAGAATCGGTTCCCTTTCAAGGGACTGTAAGGCGCAGGTGTTCCATAAAGGAATACGAATAAAATAATGGAATTATCAATTTTTTATAACTTAGGATGCGAAATTATAAAAAAATTAGAAATTTCATAGTTTAGCTATTTTATGAAAAAGAATAGTGCCGCAATGATGATGTAAAGCACCAAAAGCTGCACTCCTTCAAACCAGTTTACTTTCGTATCATTCGTAATCTCATTGACTACCAAAACCGAAGCGAACATGGTGATGGCTTCAAACGGCGTGAAAACCAAATCCATCGGTTTTCCCATGAGTTCGCCTACGATAACGACAACTGGTGCTACAAACAATGCGATTTGAAGTGAACTTCCAACCGTGATATTTATTGCAACATCAACTTCATTTTTCAATGCAAAGAATATTGCTGCTAAATGTTCAGCCGCATTGCCGACAACTGCAACAACAACTGCACCGATAAATATCTCGGAAAGGCCAACCGTGTGCCCGACCGCTTCTACTTGTGCAACCAATACTTCTGCCAACACTGCTAAGAGTGCGGTTGCAATTCCAAGTAATATTGCAGCATCGCGTTTTGACATGTGAGGCTTTTCATGGTGCTCATCCTGGTTGATGAACAGGTGATTATGGGTTTTGAGTGAAAACAAAAGGCTTGCAGCATACACAAGAATGAGAAGCACCGAAATGATGAGGCTCAAGTTCACCTCATCTGAAAGGTTGTGCGTTTCAGGAAACAGGTGGAAAATACTTGGAATCATCATTGAAATAACGGCTATCAAAAGCATGGTTGAGTTAAGGCCTGCCAATGCAGATGAAATTTTCTGCTCTTTATATTTGAATCCTGCAACAAGAATGCTAATACCTAAAACAAAGAGCAGGTTTCCGATAATTGAACCGGTAATCGATGCCTTAACCAAGTCAAGCAATCCCTTGTTGATAGCTAAAAGTGCGATAATAAGTTCGGCGGCATTTCCAAATGTTGCATTCAAAAGCCCGCCGACATGTCCGCCAAAATGCTTTGCCAGTTCTTCCGTTGCCTCGCCCATTTTTGATGCAAGGGGCAAAATACCAAGTATTGCGCAAACGAAAAGAATAAGCGGGTCATGGAAACCAGTAAACTCAAGTGCGAGCGTAACAGGTACAAATACCAAAAGGAAATCTATTTTCTTCAATTTGGGAAGGAGCATGCTTTTTGGTATGCAGAAAACAGGTTTTAAATAAATCCCTTCGTCGTTTACTTTTTAATACTTCAGATTGAAGTACTTCCATGAAAGGACAGGCCTCGCTTGAGCAGCTTATCATTACTTCATTAGGAATAGGCCTTGTCGCAATCATGTTTTATTTTTTAATTAACCAGGCAACAGATAATATTCGTACTACTCAAGCACGGGACGCAATTGCAAAAATTGCACGCACTTCCGATTATATCTATTCGCTTGGCCCCGGTTCAAAGGACCAAGTCGAAGTATTATTCCCTGAAGGAACCCAATTCGTAAACGTTACGGGAAATACTATTTGGCTTCGTGTTTCGCTCAGCAGCGGGGATGCGGACGTTTTTGCAAATACCCGTGCTCCGTTAATTGGCGTTGTGACTGAAGACCAAGGAAAGCAGCAAATTACTCTCGTTGCAACGGACAACGGAAAGGTTCGTTTTGGCGCAAGCGCACTTTCGTGCACTCCCTCTTCGATTACAAAAACTATCGCGCAAGGGGCATCGGCAAGCGATTCGATAACTATTTCTAATTCCGGTGATACTACTCTTACGAATGTTACTGCTTCCCTTTCAGGCAGTATTGCCTCCTTGACAAGCATTTCCAGTCCTCCGTCCGCATCTATTAATGCAAGTTCTTCAACTTCAGCAGGCCTTAATTTTTCCATTCCCCTTGCACAGACCCCTGGCACCTATACGGGAACGTTAACGGTAAGTGCAAGCAACGGTACTGAATGTAGTTCATCAATTATTGTTTCGGTTTCAAGTGGGGTTTCCCCCGATACTACGGGCCCTCTTGTGACTTCACTTTCCTCCTATCCTGCAGCGCCCAATTCAAGCAGCGTGGTAACTATTAACGCAACGGGTGACGATTCAACAACGGGCAATAGCCTGATTGCAAGCTGTTCAGTAAGTCTTGATGGCGGTTCATACAATACAATGACTGTCGTTGATGGCACGTATGACGAAGTTGTTGAAGATACGACCTATTCCCTTGGTGCCCTTTCAGCAGGAACTCATAACGTAAGCGTTCGTTGTGCTGACTCTTCAACCAATACGGGCGCAGTTTCCAGCATATCAATTACCGTTACTGACGGTACGGGCCCGGTTATAACCGCGCTTTCTTACTATCCTGCAAGCCCAACGACCCTTTCAAACATTTCAATTAATGCAACCGGCGATGATTCGACAACGGGCAATAACGCAATTGCCATGTGTCAAATCAGCGTTGATTCAGGCGCATATTCCAACATGACTGCGGTGGATGGCACGTATAATTCGGTAAGCGAAAGCGTAACAAAATCAATCGGGAATTTCACGGCAGGAATACACACTGCTTCAGTTCGTTGTATTGATTCTTTGGGCAATCTTGGAACTGCAAACACAACTTCGTTCACTGTAATTGGGGTTGATACTACAGGCCCCATTACAACTTCTATTTCCTATGCTCCGTTAAGCCCAACGACCCTTTCAAACATTTCAATCAATGCAACGGGTGACGATACGACCACCGGCGCAAGTAACATTTCCATGTGTCAAATCAGCGTTGATTCAGGCGCATACACGAACATGACTGCCGTTGGAACGCTCTTTGGAACGTCTATAGTGCAGAATGTGACCTATTCAGTAGGTTCTCTCAGTGCAGGGTTGCATAATGCGTCGGTCCGTTGTATTGATTCGGCAGGAAACACAGGGTCAGCAAATACCACTTCATTCACCGTAACAAGCGTAGATACGACCGGTCCAATCGTATTCAGCGCATCTCATACTCCTTCGCCAGCATATGCATCAAACTCCATTACCATCAATGCGCTTGCAAGCGACAATCAGACCGGAAACAATACGATTGCAAACTGTTCCATCAGCCTTGATGGCGGCGCATATGCTGCAATGTCTGCATCAGACGGGTTGTTCAACAGCATAACTGAAAACGCAACGTATTCGGCAGGAATTTTAAGCGTCGGTTCGCACACTGCTTCCTTGCGTTGTACTGATTCGCTTAACAACCTTGGAAACGTCACCAATTACACCTTCAGCGTCTTACCTCCTGTAACGCCTCGGGAAATTTTGTTCCTTACTACAGGCGCATCACCAACTACCAATGAGCAGTACTGGATAACCTGGATAAGTACATTCAATTCAAGCATTGGGTTCAATTGGACTATGAGTACGATGAACCTTCTTAACGTAACTAACGGCACTGCGAATGTTTCGAATTATCGTATTGTGGTGATGGCAGATTACCCGACAGGCAATAGCCCTCTTAACACCTTGCTTAACAGTTACCGTTCCTCATCCCATTATGTTGTTCTTCTTGGGCAAGGAATGCAAAGAGGTATTCCTGAAATGGGTGATGGAACAGGAAGTGCAACGAGTAATTCACGTGCAGACCTTAAGGTTCAGGCTTCACATTACACGACGACCGGGTTTACTGTGGGAACGGTGTACACCATTCTCAATGCAAGCAGTTCGATCTATTACCATTCCTCGTTTACGGCAACAAATGTTGCGTCCATGGGCAATAATGATGGGAGGATTGTTATCGGCCAAGCAAGCCGGCTTATTACGTATGGCCCGACACGTCCGGACACCTTTAACGCAAACGGCACCATCATCGCCCGCAGGGTCATAGACTTCGCACTCAATAACTCCGTTGCGGGTGGGTAAATGAAGGCGCAGGTGGCACTTGAGTTTCTCATGTTCATCGGCATTTCCCTTCTTCTTTTTACCATCATCCTTATCGTTTATTTTGACAACTCAGCACAAGCATTCAAGGTTCGTGAATCGCTTGAAGCCCAAAGGCTTTGCATGGAAGTTGCTTCAACCATAAGCTCCTTTTCCGCGATGGGAGGATCCAATTCCTCTTATTCGCTTAACCTTACGGAGAATCCAGGTTTTGAAAATCATACTATATACATTGTTTCGAATTCCTCACGTGTGCGGGTAGATTATCTGACTTCAGGGATGAGTTGTGCACTGAGGATAAAAAATATCACAAACACGAGCGGCAGTACGCTTTTTGTGTTGCAAAGAAATGCAACGCTTTTCAATAACAACGGGGTGATAATGGTTGTCCAATAGTCGTACGTTTAAAGCACAGGCAAATTCGCCTGATTTCATGATCTCGATCATTCTTTTCACTATTATGCTCATTTTCATCATTGACGCATGGGACAACAATAACACTAATATCGCTGAAAAACAGCTTACAAGCAGGATGGAAAGCGAGGCAATAACCATTTTAGAAACGTTTCTTAAAAGCAAAGGAATTCCTGAAAATTGGAATTCAACAACTGTGCAAACGGTTGGGCTTGTCACTTCACAAAATGAGTTGAGCGCCTCGAGGCTTCTTAATTTTACCAGCATGAGTTATGCGGATGCAAAAACCGCACTTAAAGTTGATTATGAATTTTATTTTTATGTAGAGGATATGGATGGGAACAGGTTGTATGCGCAAGGAAATTCGAGCATCGGCAACAAGGCGGTATCGCTTACGAGATTTGCCGTGCTTAATACTTCCCGCGTTCAGGTGAGGATGATTGTCCATGGCTAAAGGATTCTACTTCTCCCTTGATGCTGCGCTTGCAATTGCGCTTCTTGCGCTGTTTCTTGTTTCCTATTCATTTTTGTCATCGCAGATTTCAAACGACACTTCGACGCAGCTTGTGCTTAAAAAACAGGCAAACGACCTGCTGATTGTTCTTGATAAGACGGGCGAATTGGATACGTTGAATTCAACGCTGCTTGAGATAGCGATCAATGAAACGGTTCCTGCATCCGTTAATTGGAGCCTTGAAATAGCGTATTACTCCTATTCCGGCGGGTTTTCCTCTCAAGGTACGGTTACGGCCGGAAGCAGCGGGTATCCCAATATGACCACGATCGTTTCCGGAAGACGTGAATTTGTTATAACGAACGGCACAGGTCCCTTCTATGGGGTTGCGAGGTTGTGGGTATGGCAAAAATAAAAGGATTTGTCCTAACAGTATCAATTTTTCTGCTTGCAAGCATACTTCTCTACTTGGTAGGCGTATTATCTTCTTATTCAAACGCAATGCAAATGGCTGATGGGCGCCTTGCCGTTCTTGAAACGGTTAATGCAGAATCCGATGCGGCCGCATTCGGCATGAGATCTCTTTTCTTTTTGAATGCCGTAAATATTACTCAAAACGGCACTAACGTCACGTTTTCGCAATCCCTTCCCATTCCTTCTTCCTATTCGTCCAATGTTTCCGCATTTGCCTTGTTTATTGATGGGTACGGTTTTCATAATACCTCGATACGAACTTCAGAAGCAAGCATTCCAACCCTCTATATTGACCCCAATGACATGGTCGTGAATTATTCAAGTACTCGTATGGAAATCCGTGCACAAAATTCTTCGGCAAGTTCCCAGCGTATCCAGGCATATTTCTTTTCAATTGTTCTCAATGCAAGCAAGCCGACCGTTAGTTGGTCTCCGCTCAATACGCTTTTGGCATCAAATCCAAATGCCATGTTAGTAGTCATCAATGTTACGGGGACTAATGGCCAAACTGATACTTCCCAATATCTTGACAAGTACGCAATAAGTACGTTGAACTTAAGCAACGGGACTAATTATCAAATAACTCTCAATTTTTCCTCCCCCGCCTCGGTAGATATTACGTATCCTTTACCGATGGCCCTTAATGCGACATTCCAATTCAGCAATCCGGTTTCCGTCGAACTCGGGCGAAACATTATTAATACTACTCAGGGTAGTGAAGTCAAGAAAATAACCTCGGTGTATGTGCTTGAAAATTAGCGATCTTATGCGCAAGGAATTCATTTCGTTTCAGGCTGATGATACGGTAGAAACTATTACGAGGGTGTTTGCAAAAGAACATATCACTTCGGCACCGGTTTTTGATAAGACGGAGTACTTAGGAGTGGTAAGCGAATTAGGCATCGTTTCCTATTTTACTCCTAAAAAATTCCTTTTTCTTTGGCAAAAGAATAAGCCGACCCCCATTGAGACGATAAAGAAGGTTACGGCTGCAATGCTTGCCCAAAAATCCCACGTATCGCTTAATGCAAGCCAGGACGTTGCGGATTGCTTGAAGGCCATTGCAGCGCGGCCCTATTGCCTTCCCGTTTTTGAGAAGGGAAAGGTCGTCGGCATTATTCGTGATGAGGATCTTGTTAACTTTTTCCTTAAGGAGTTTGCAAAAGGCAACGTTGCGGAAATTCGTGATTCGTTAGGAGACTCACAACCTGAATTGGGGACCGAGATGGATAAAATTCTTGAAATTGTTAAAAAAGAAGGAAGCATATCTTGTCAAAAACTTTCAAAACAGCTTAACATTTCAGTGAAGACAACGGAAAAGCTTTGCGAACGTTTGCAAAATCACCATCTTATCAGAATGGATTATTCCTTCTTACGAGGGGCAATAGCAAGGAGGCTTGAGCATGAAAGAAAATGAGCGAATCCTGGAAACCTATGACGTGCAGGACGGCACCCTTGTTGCCAAAGTGAAGATACTTAAAAAACAAGACGAGCACATTAAGTCTTACTCAATTGAAATTCCTACAATTAAGGAAGCGACTGCGGCATTTGTTGAGGATATGAAGGCAGAGCTTTTGAAAAAAGTGACCATCTCAAGCCAGGAAGCTCTTAATCTTAAGATGGCAGAAGAGCTCAAAACCAAATTCCAGGAAATGAGCAAAAAAATGATTCGGGAGAACGTCCCTCATATTTCTGATCCCGAAGTTGACTTTATTGCGCGACACGTTGTGCAGCAGATGCTTGGCTTGGGTGACATTGAATTCCTTTTGAAGGATGAAGGAATCGAAGAAATCTGCATTAATGGCGCGACCCAGCCCGTATGGGTGTACCATAAGAAGTACGGTTGGCTTCGGTCAAATCTTATCATCAATACGGAAGCACAGATTTGGAATTATTCAAGCACTATTGCACGTGGAATTGGAAGGCAAATAAATACGCTTTCGCCCCTTCTTGATGCGTACCTTTCAACAGGTGACCGTGTCAATGCGACCCTTAGTCCTATTTCATATTTTGGAAATACTATTACTATCAGAAAATTTGCACGAAAGCCCTGGACCATAACTGATTACATTAAACTTAAAACCATTTCAAGCGAAGTTGCCGCTCTTATTTGGCTTGCCGTTCAGTATGAAACAAACATCCTTGTTTCAGGGGGTACGGGCGCAGGCAAAACCAGTTTGCTTAATGTTTTTGCCATGTTCATCCCGCAGAATCAACGTGTTGCAAGCATCGAGCAAACTCGTGAAATTACGTTGCCTTCCTATCTGCAGTGGGTGCCTCTTATCGTACGTGAAGCAACGAGTGAAGGCACCGGAAAGGTGTCGATGCTTGACTTGATGCTTAATTCCCTTCGTATGCGTCCTGACCGCATTATTGTCGGTGAAGTCCGCCGTGAGGAGGAAGCGCAAGTGCTTTTCGAGGCAATGCATACTGGGCATTCGGTGTATGCAACCCTTCATGCGGAAACGGTCGATGAAACGGTACGGCGTCTTGTCAATGCACCCATCAATATCGCTCCCGTTATGATGGAATCCTTGCATCTTATTGTTGCAATGTACCGGGACAGGAGGAACAATATCAGGCGTGTTCTTGAAGTTGGGGAAATTGTACCTACTGAACGCGAAGGGGTTACCCAACGCATTATCTATAAATGGCGGCCGTACAAGGATGTCCTTGCGCCGGCAGATTCAAGCGTTAGGCTTTTGGAAGTGCTTAGGACCTATACGAATATGACCGATGCAGACATTAAGAAGGACCTTAAGGAGAAAGAGGAAATTCTTGATTGGCTTGTAAAAAATAACTGCAATTCCGTTGAAAAGGTAGGGGAAGTTATTTCAGCATATTATGACGACCCGCAAGAGGTCATTAAGATGGTTCGCGCCAAAAAGTGATCCGTGATGATTTCAAGCATCCCGTTCATGCCTTTTCCGTATAAAAGCGCACAAAAACTTATTCATGGGTTTTATCCTCTTGCATCCCTTTTTATAAAATTTTCCCCTGCACTTGATCTTGAACTTAAGGAGGCGGGCAGCGAGCTTGATGCCAAGGAGTATATGAGCGGGGCTTTGCTTTCGTTTACGTTCTATTTTTTCGTGGTTTTGTCCATATTTGTTATGTACGGTTATCGAAACAGCCTTTTAGCCGATGCAGGAATCCGTATTTTCATGGTTGGTTTTTCATTTCTTATTGCGGCGTATGTATTTTCGTACATTCTTGTTGTTCCCAAATGGCTTGTTAGCAAGAAAAGGCAGGAACTTGAAGCAAACCTTTTGTTTGCAGCACGGCATTTGATGGTGCAGACCAACGCAGGTGTTCCTCTTTTTGACGCGATTGTTTCATTGAGCGAAGAATATGCGGATGATAAACTTAATTACGGTCAGATAAGCAAGGAATTCAAAAAAATTGTCAAGGAAATTCGCGGCGGCAAGGAGCTTACTACCGCCCTTGAGGAAAGCACCATGCGAAACCCTTCGCCCTATTATAGGCGAGTAGTTTGGCAGCTTGCAAACGCAAACAAGTCAGGGGCAAACATCGGAACGGTGCTTAAAGACGTTGTTGAATTTCTTTCAAGTGAGCAGATGATTATGATCCGTAATTATGGATCGCAGCTTAACCCCCTTGCGCTCTTTTACATGCTTACGACGATTATCGCCCCCACTATGGGCCTTATTTTCCTTGCAATCGCTTCTTCGCTTGCGGATCTTCAAGTTGGTGAAGCGGTGTTTGGAGTTATTTTAGTGGTGCTGGTGGTAATTCAAATCACCTTTATTGGGCTTATTAAAAGCAGAAGGCCCGTGGTGGCACTATGAGCTTACGGCAGCCAGTTTCCGGTTTTGTTTCCAGTAAACCAATCCAGGTTTCCAGTTCCCAAGTTATATCTGGCGCGGAACCAAATCCTTCTCAAAAAGGAATTGTTGCCCATATCAGATCCCTTTTGTATGCGTGCGACCTTCGTTACGATGCTTCAGATTTCATTTTGAGGATTCTTCTTTACGGGGTTGGTTTTGGTATTGGTACCGGCCTTGTTTTTTTCAATGAATCGCTTGATTTTTCCTTTAGTCTTGGCTTTTTGGTCACATTCCTTTTTGTTGCAATTACTTACTCCTTGCTTTTGGTAACTGCAAACAAAAAAACAACCATGATTGAGGAGGCACTTCCTGATTTTTTGAGTTTCATGGCAAGCAATATACGAAGTGGAGTTACGTATGACCGTGCGCTTCTTCTCTCTGCACGAAGCGAGTTTGGACCTATTGCACGAGAGATAGATTATGCCGCAAAGCAAACGTTGGCAGGAAAGCCGCTTTCCGATGCGCTCATGGAAATGACTACTCGCGTACGTTCTGAAATGTTTGCAAAAACAATTCGGCTTATTGTGCAGGGTTTTAACTCAGGCGGCAACCTTTCAGAGCTTCTTGAGAGCACGGCACATGATATTCGCCGCTTTGGGGCTATCAGAAAGGACGTTTCGGCAACGGTCCTTGTGTATCAGTTGTTTATGTTTTCTGCAGCTGCAATCGGGGCACCGCTTCTTTATTCTGTCACTAGTTTTCTTATCCAGGTTATTTCAGATACGCGGGCAAAGGTGGGAACAGGAATAACGGCAGAGTCAGCTCAAGGGTTGCCTTTTTTCGGTACAAGTAATGCCATTTCACCTGAACTTATTGTTTCGTTTTCAATCGTTGCAATAATCATTACTGCCTTTTTCAGTGCGTTGGCAGCAGGGGTTATTTCAAAAGGCAAGGAGTCGCAAGGGATTTCTTATATCCCAGCATTGCTTGCAATCGGTCTTTTCCTCTTTTTTGCCGGACGAGTTATACTCAATCTCCTTTTGGGTAATTTAGTATAAAAGGAGGTTCGTTTAGGAATCACGTGGCATGGACGTTAGGTAAGATCAATGACTTGGTCGCACATATCAGAAAGAGCTTTGATAAGTTCTTTTTCCGAAGAAGGCAGTGAGATAAGGATTCCTTCAACCCCTAC
>CAYSWK010000026.1:0-14727 GCA_964434735.1 Microcaldota archaeon
TTTTTAATTTGTTAAAATAATTTCTTTTTTAATGTATACTTCTAAATGACCTAATGGATTCTTCAGAATTGCAAAAAGGGGCGGTCCAGGTTTTTGCCGCAATTGCAATTTTTCTTTTGGTTTTGTATATTCAGCCGTATCTTATTCAGTTTTCATCTTTTGGGTATTTGGGCGTTTTTCTTATTTCACTAGTCTCTTCAGCAACGTTATTTCTTCCTGCCCCCGGGTGGGTTTCAGTTATTGCGCTTGGGAAAGTGCTTGATCCTTTTTTGGTGGGTATTTGCGCAGGTGTTGGTTCAGGTCTTGGTGAAATTACGGCGTATTTGGCCGGAAGCGGTGCACGCAATATTGCACACTACGAACAAAAATTCGCACAGTACATTTCAATTATTCGAAAATATGAGGCAGCCGCCGTTTTCGTTTTTGCATTTATTCCCAATCCTCTTTTTGATGTTGCGGGAATTATTGCAGGTGCTCTGGGGATTCGCTGGCAGGTTTTTATTATCGCAACTGTTGCAGGAAGGATAGCGAGGTATATTCTTCTTGCATATTTCGGGTTTCTTATTGGTATTCCATCTTTTTGATTTTTTAAGTTTTAGAAAGAGTAAACTTAAGTTTATAAAACTTATTGGTAATAAGAATATAAGTGTGTTTGTAAAATTTCCCCCTTAGCATGTGTTTTGCCGCGCAACCGGGGTTCAAACACCAAGCCTTAAAATGGTTCTTCCCGTTTCCTTTTTTGAATACTATGGAAGAGCTTGTCGATATTGTTGATTCACAGGGGAAGACTATTTACTATGTCTCTCGTTCCCAGATGCGAAAATACAATCTTCCTCATCGTAGTTCCCACATTCTTGTCTTTAATTCTAGGAAAGAGCTTTTGGTGCTCAAACGTTCAGTCTCAAAAGACATTTATCCAGGATTTTGGGAGCTGGGCCCAGGCGGAGTGGTCTGCAAGGGCGAGTCTTACATCGATTGCGCTACCCGTGAGCTGTTTGAGGAAGTCGGGGCAAAGGCCCCTCTTGTCCCTTTGTTTGAAATGTATTTTTCAGACGTTTCCAATAACGTTCTTACTCATGTTTTTTTATGCGCGTTGCCTTTAGTAAAAATCCGGGCCCAAAAAAGCGAGGTTGCCGCATTCAAATGGATCCCTCAAAAGGATATTCTTTCGTTTGCTGCACAAAATCTTGTTACGCCAGATTCCCGGGCAATTTATTCTCAGTTTTCATCGGAGTTTATGCATCTTCTTGACAAAGTGATTCCTTCAAGATCCCGTATAAAACGGGTTGTGCGTAAGCCTACGCTCAAAAAGAAACGCGCTTTGAAACATAGTTCTTCCCGAAGCAGGAAAAAACGCGCAGTTAAACGTAAACTTATAAATCCAAAAAAACGCACGGCAGTACAAAAGCATTCAAGAAAAAAGGCCATTAAGAAAATTCAAAAGAAGAAAACAAAAGGAAGGAAGCGTTGATATGGCAAAACAAAACCCTCTTCATGCGTTGTACGAGCCATCGTCGGATTCCCATAAGGGTGAAAACGGCAAACTTCTTGTGATAGGGGGGTCAGAGCGTTATTTTGGCGCGCCGATTTTTTCACTTAAGGCAGCGCGGTCATTCGTAGACCTCTTGTATTTTATGCCTTCTCAAAAATCAGAATACCTTTCTCATGCGGTCGCATCCTTCCCTGAGGTTATTATTCGGGATTATGTCGACCCGTCATATGTTGATTGCATCCTTTACGGAATAGGGATTGGAGATATTCTTATTGACGAACGTCTTCTCGCTTCAAAAAAATTAGTTATTGATGGCGAAGGCTTACGAAATATCCCTGCAGAAAGGCCGACCCAGACGCTTATTACTCCCCATGAAGGGGAATTTGCGCAGGTATTCAAAAAGAAAGGCACTGTAGAAAACGTAAAAGCGATGGCACGGGAGCATGCTATCACTATCCTTAAGAAAGACCCTAAGGGAGACATTATCAGCGACGGGGAACGGGTTGTGCAAAATAAAGTCCATCATGTTGGCCTTACGAAAGGAGGTACTGGGGATGCGTTGTCGGGCCTTGCTGCTGCATTTTTGTGTAAAAATGCCCCGTTTGAATCAGCATATGCCGCATCATACCTTCTTGGGTCTTGTGCCGTTTCACTTTCAAAATCGTATAGTTGGGCATACTGCACAAGTGATGTCATTGAACGATTCCCGATTGAATTTTGTCGCTTGCGTCAAAAATATTAAACTATATATAATCATTTGTTGTTGTATTTGTCATGGTCTCAATCGCAATTCTTTTACCTACTTATAATGAAGAACAGAGCATCGCGCGCATGATTGATGAAATCCGTGCGCTTAATTCTTCGTGGCGCATCGTTGTAGTCGACTCCGGTTCCCCCGATAGAACTGTTGCGATTGCCCGTGAGAAGGGTGCAGATGTTATCGAAGTCCCCATACGCGGCAAGGGAATTGCGCTCAAGCGCGCATTTGAGTTGATCAATGAGGATTATGCGCTTCAGATCGATTGCGACAGCTCATACCCCCCCTATGAAATTCCTCATATCATCAAGAAACTCGAGGAAGGTTGCGACGTAGTCATTGGTTCGCGTTTTAGGGGCAAGATGGAAGACGGGGCCATGTCCTTTCGCAATAAGTTCGGCAATACGTTCTTAAGCACGCTTGCAAGCATTTTATACCTTCATCGGATAACGGATGTTTGTTCGGGGCTTTGGGGATTCAGCAAGCATGCTTACAAGTCGATGTCTATAACCGCGAGGCATTTTGAAGTTGAATGCGACATGTTTGCAGACTCAAAGCGCAAAGGCTTCAAGGTATGCGAGATCCCCATAGATTACAAGCGAAGGGAAGGCACTACTAAGCTTTCGGCGATTTATGGGTTTATCGACGCGTGGCAGCTTTTGAAAAAGAGAATTTGAAATTTATTCTGCAGGTTGCATCATTTTTTCTATGAATGAAACAATGGGAGAAGGCACGCGTGCTCGAACAAGGGCTGCCTTTGCAATATCCTGGTCTTCCTTATGGAATGCCTTTGTTATGATGAGGAGTATAAAATACATTCCAGTTACGAGTGCCATGAGTAATCCAAAGATGCCCATTTTGAATGTTTTTTGAATTATAAGGTTAAAGAGGGCATTTTCTGAAATTACAAATCCGTTATTTGCGTTTGCTATTATTTCTATTAACATCGGCTTAATGAGGATGCATATTCCCAACACCGTTATTCCTGCCATAATTGGTTTGTATATTTCTTTCGAAAACCAAAATCCTACGTATTTATTGCTGTAGTATGTTAGCAGGGCCGTAACTATACAAAATGAAACGAGAGTTGCAAGGGCAGACCCCTCCATTCCATAAAGGGGGATTAGAAAATAATTAAGAATTGCATTTGTTGCAAACGCAACTATCCCTGCAATTATTTCTATTTTTAGTATCTTCATTGCTGCAAGCAAAGACCCTTGTACTAGGCTTAATGCTCGCACAAATATTCCTATTGAAGCGATTGTCAGTACTGTTGCTCCTGTTGCGTATGTGGCGCCGTAAAACATTGAAATAAGTATATCAGGGAAAGCTATCGCGATTATAGTGAAAGGGACCATGAGCATAATGCTCCATTGAACTCCAACCTGGGAAAGGCGATGCACTTTTTTCAAATCATTTTTTGCAAGGGCACGTGTGATTGTTGGAAAAAAGATAGGTATTATTGTGGCTGCAAACATCATAACTATTCCTGCAAAACTTGTTACTATCGAATAAATCCCCAGCGTTGCCTCTCTTACATCTATGGGGAGCATAATTCCAAGCATTGCCTTGTCAAACGACATGACTTGAGTCCAAAGCGTCCCAATAAGCGTTAGTGTTAATCCAAATGGAAGGACTTCCATAATGAGATTCCAGTTCATTTCTGATTTTTTCCCTTTTGTCATGAGGGCGTTTCTTGTTTTCTGGGCGTACATTAATGAGAAAAGCGTGCTAGGTATGAATGAAATTACAAACACTGCAGGTATCGTCCAAGCTTGAGGTCCAAACATGAAGAACATGCTTATTACTAAAAAAACCCGTAGAAGATTTTGTCCATTAGTAAGGAGATTGTTTTCCTTTACCGTTCCCATGCTCATTAAAAACGAGGTGTTGAAGTTGAAGATATTAAAGAATATCACGTACCCGGCTAGGATCTCGAGCATTATTTTTAGTCCGGGCGTTTGGTAATATTCCGCTATAATTGGCGCACTTATGAAAACTGCGAGCGCAAGAACGATTGAAAGCCCAACCACAATCCAGTATATCATTCTGGTAAGGTCGTATGCTTCCTGTTGCCTGTCTTTTCCAAGCAAATGAGGAATATATCTGGGAAGCGCAGCTGTGAGTCCCAGGTCGCTAAAGCTGGTGATCATGCCTATTATTGCGAGTGCGAGGTTGAACTGGCCAATATCCTCAACTGGGAAAAATCTGGCAAGAATAATGGTTGTAATAAAAGATGAAAGTTTTACGCCTATTCCTCCTAGTAATCCCCAAAATGCGCCTTTGGCTATACTTTTATGCTCGTTCGATTCTGAAACCATGTTTCTCGCGAGTATAGTATGTTCTCTATTATTTATGTTCCTTTGGTTAGATTCTGCCCTCACACCTCTTTTTAAGGTTACACTTTTAATCTTCCAATACTTTCCCTGCACGAGAGGATACTATGGATATGACCAAGCCCTTCACCTTTTCAAGAATTTATAATTGGATCGTTCGTAATGGTACTTTTTTTTTCAAATTTCTTAGTTACAGCAAGATCTCGACCATAAGTTATACTCTTCATTTGCCCTTGATTTGGTTACATTTGGTGCGTGATGTTCCGTTGTATGTAGAGAAAAGGTGGGTCCGGTGCCCTGACATTTGCCTTGTTGATGAGATCTACTTGAAAAAAGTTTACAATCTAGTTCCTTCATTTGAGCCTACCGGGCCAACGACGTTAGTTGATTGCGGCGCCAATACTGGTTTTTTTGCTTTGAACTATCTGAAAAAAAATTGCAATATTATTGCAATCGAGCCTGAATTAAAAAATGTTGAAACGTTAAAGAATAATCTTGCAGGCTATTCAAAATTAACCGTAATCCCCAAGGGTCTTATGCAAACCTGTGGCAAGGCAAAGTTGCGTATTGCAGAGTCAGTAACGAACAGCATTATTACTTCGGATACACCTACGCATTCGCATTACGAGGAAGTTGAAATTGATGTCATAAACCTTGATTCTCTTTCATCGATTGTACCCAAAGACGATAATGTCCTCTTAAAAATAGACGTTGAGGGTGCTGAAGTGGATGTTCTTCGCGGAGGGACGGAATTTATCAAAAAGCATTCTCCTAAAATTGTTATTGAAACTCACTCTCCAGAACTTGAGAAAGAAGTGAACTCTATTTTGACGGCCCACGCATATTCAAAGGTACATTCTTTTGACTTGACTGAAGGCGGGCATGCTAAAGTTTTGTATTATGAAATTACTGGTAAATTATAACTGTTCCTCGTGCCTTCCCCAGCTTTTTAAATTCTTTTAATTTTATACCCCTTATGTCTTTTTGTCGCATTTGTCATCAGGGGCATCCATTGCCCTTTCTTAATTTGGGCCCACAGCCGCTCGCAAACAGTTTCTTAAAAAAAGAGCAAATCAATCAGCCTGAAAACTATTATCCGTTGGAGCTTTGTTTTTGTGAGGTTTGCCATTTTATACAATTGGGATATGTTGTCCCGCCTGAAGTTTTGTTTAAGGATTATTTTTATTTCTCTTCCAATTCCGAATCGGCCGCAAAGCATTATGCTCAATTTGCAAATGAAGTGGCAACTGAAATTATGGGGCTTAAGGGATTTGTTGTTGAAATTGCAAGTAATGACGGTATTCTTTTAAAAAATTTCAAGCAGTATGAGCATATTTCTGCATTGGGGGTTGAACCTGCGGCAAACGTTGCAGCGGTTGCCAATCAGCAAGGCATAAATACGCATGTGGATTTTTTCTGTGAGCGCGTTGCAAAAGAGATTTGCTCAAAATACGGAAAAGCAAAGGTTATTTTGGGAACGAATGTTTTTGCGCATGTTCCCGATCTTGATGATTTGGCAAAGGGGCTGGATGTTCTTTTGGCAGACGATGGAGTTGCAATTTTTGAATCGCCTTATCTGGTTGATTTTTTAGAAAAAACAGAATTTGATACAGTATATCATGAGCATTACTCTTACCTTTCAGTTAGTCCGCTCGTGTATTTTTTCAATCGTTTCAATATGGAAATTTATGACGTAAAGCGAACACAAATTCATGGCGGGTCCTTGCGTTTTTATGTTAAACGCAAATCGGATCATACTCATGCCATAAATCCTTCCGTTATGCAGCTTATACAGCTTGAAAAAGAAAAGGGACTGGGGACATTTAGCACGTACCAGCAGTTTGCGCAGCGAGTCATGACTCTTAAGAAAGATCTTGTGGTTTTGTTGCTTGACCTTAAATCAAAAGGTAAGAAAATAATCGGATACGGTGCTGCGGCAAAAGGTACTGTTCTTTTGAATTATATTGGGATCGGCTCAGAGGTTCTTGATTTTATTGTCGATAGGAGCGTTCATAAGCAGGGAAGGTATACCCCCGGAAAGCACATTCTAGTTTCGCCTCCAGATATGATTGCGTCCTCACATGCAGATTACATGCTTATTCTTGCATGGAATTTTGCAGATGAAATCATGAAACAGCAGGACGAATTTAAAAAACGCGGAGGCAAATTTATCATTCCAAGCGGCACTGTCAAGATTGTTTAGTTTGCTCCATGGCATCGAGCCCCTCATCAACTGTTTTCATGCGGATTCCTGTTTCTTTTTGGATTTTTTTGTTACTTAGATGGACATTGGCGCGTAAAGCAGGTAATGCAAGTGTTTCAGAACAAATTCCTTTGACTCTCGTATGGTCTTTTCCAAATTTTTCCGCAATTTTCTTTCCCCATTCTAATCTATTTAGAAAGCTGCTTCCAACACAATGATACACTCCTCGTTTGTTAAGCCGTATAAGACATTCCATGGCCTTTGCAAGGTCATCAACATACGTAGGGGTATTGTACCAGTCTTTGCATACTTCGCAGGTCCCTTGCTCTATTTTTTCCAAGGTGTTTACTACAAATGATTTTTTTTGTCCTTTAAATTGCGACCATCCGTATATTTGGTCCGTTCTTACGACGATACTGTCCGGATTTTTTTGAGCTGCCAATTCGCCGCCAAGTTTACACGCACCGTAAAAATTTACTGGAGCAGGTATATCCTCTTCAGTAAATATTTTTTTGAAAAGGGGGAACACATTGGACGTAGAAAGATACACGAGTTTGGAACCTATTTCGTACGTTTTTTTTGCAATTTCATGTGTCGTTAAAACGTTTATTTGGTATGCTAGGACCTTATCTTTATCATGTGCATCTACGCTTGGTGGGGCAGCAACATGTACGACTGTTTTTGGCATCGTTTTTTCTATGATTTTGATGATTTGTTTTGAATCGCTTAGGTCAGCAGTGAATCCCGTTGCTCCCGGGATATGTACGGGGTGATTCCAGTACGTGAGCGAAACGTCGTTTTCTTCTTTTAATCTTTCAACAAGCGAATATCCGATGAGGCTGCTTCCTCCTATGACAAGTATCTTCATGCTAGATAGGCACCCCATATCCCTTGTTTTTGCCTATGTAATAGGGAAGAAACAGGTATGCGTATATGAATATCAAAATCGTCATAACTGAGGTAAGGCAAAGGAGGGCAGGTAGAAAAATAAACCATAGAATTTTGCGTACCAAACTTGCATGTGCACGAAACACGGGTTTTGATTCTCCATCAACGATGAAGAATTCTTTTCCAAGTATATATAAAAAGAGCGGCCAGGTTCCCGTGTATCCTGCTTTATCCGCATAGATGACCTTGTTGAAGCATCGTGCGTATTCACCAAGCCCTTTTGCAATTTGGTTTCTGTTTGTATAAGTCACTAGGTGTGCATTGTTTGGCAATTCAAGTCCTTTCATGCTTTGTTCAGGTAAAGGATTTCCTTTGAATAGTTGGACCGTGAGAAAGTCCCTGATTGCGTTGAAAAGATACTGTGCGCGTGGCGTGTCAAGTATGGCCAGGGATAGCCCTGAGAATACAAACGTCCATAAAAAAGAGACAAACCTGCCATTGTTACGTGCCATAAACTCATACAGTATGCAGTTGCGGACCCGATAGTATGCGCTTGAGTTGAAAAAGTACCCTTGCTTGGTCTTGTGCACAACTTGGTTGGGTATATCCTTGTTTTTTGAGTGTGGAATCAACCTATCATGCCATTCGATGTCCTCACAGTAATAATGAAAAGGAATCCAGGTAAGGCCTGCTTTACGGATGATGTCCGTACGCATGCTTGCAAAAAATCCCATGAGCTGCGGCATGGAATTGGGGTCACCTACATCCGAAGCTGGAAATACAATGACATTCTCTTTTTTGAGTTCTGCAACCAATTCTTTGATTACATTTTCATCTACGGGAAAACAGTCGTCATCGGCCATGATCACATACGGGTAGTTTTGTTCAAGCACATATCGTTCGCCGGCGTAGTATCCTCCTGCGCTTCCGTAGTCATCATTTCGTTTCAGGTGCACGATGCTGAACTCGGGATTTTGTATGAATTCGTCCTCGTAACCATACACAAGTATAACATCAAAATTTCGGTATGTTTGTTTTTTGAGGTATTCAAACTGGCGTTCGAGCCTGCTTTTTCCTTTGAAGGTTGGAATTATGATCGCAACTTCATTTTTGGCAGTCCGCTTGTCGTCAATTGCTTCAATGATTTCACCAAGCTTCGGACCGTCAGTTAGCCATCGTTTGCTTGCCATATTCGGTCGGACCTACCTGTGTTTAAGGCTCCAGTCGTAAGGTATGTGGTTTTTGAGCGGATCGAGCCGTGTAATTTCCTCTGGACTATGAGGTTCACTTGCACAATTTGCAACAATTGCAGGTTTCGTCCCGACTCCCTTAAAACCGTTCCAGATCCCTGGAGGGATTTTTACAAGGCAATAATTGTCTTCACCTATAAATAATTCGTTTACTTCGCCCTTTGTTTTGCTTTTTGGACGATCATCAAATACAACGAGCTTGATCATTCCGCTTACTACGGCATAATTAAGGATCATGCTTTTGTGTAGATGCCATCCTTTTATTACACCTGGGTTGACAACTGAGAAGTATATCTCACCGAATTTTTCAAAAGCAGGATCTGTGCATTTGAGCATGTGCATTACTTTTCCTCTTTCATCAGGAATTTGTTTTAATGGGTGAATTGTTATTCCGTCTATCATCAGAACACCAGTTATGGCCGTAGTACCTATTCCTCTTCTTTCGGTTATTTATATATTTGCACTATACTTTTGAAAAATTATGAAAAGAGGGCTTCCATATTCAATTCATAGTATTTTGCAGTTTCTTTGGCAAGCTGTACCCACCAGGGGTTTTGTTTATACCACGCTACTGAGCGTCTAACCCCTTCCTTGAAAGAAATTTTTGGGCTCCACCCAAGTAGCTCATTTGCGCGTTTGAATGAAAGGTATTGGCGTTCTATTTCGCCTACCATATCCTTGCCAAGTATATGAGGTTCTTTGACCGTTGTGTTTTCAAAATTGTGGATGACTTCCCTGGCAATTTCAATTACATCTGTTGATTTTCCCGTACCGAAGTTGAATGCTTTTCCATTGCTTTTTTCTTGTTTTTCACCAAGCAAAAGGATACCATTGACAGCATCATCAACGTACATGTAATCCCGTACGTATTTTCCGTTTGTCCTGATGATCGGCTGCCTATTATTCATAAGGAAGTATACAAAGCTTGGTATTGCCCGCAAAATATTGAAGTCTCTTCCGCCAATTACATTTGAGCAGCGTGATATTGCGGTTTTCATGCCGTACGTAACATGGTATGAGTATACGAGCCGGTCCGCGCCCAGTTTTGAGGCATCATACGGCGATTTTGCAGATAGGGGGTGTTTTTCGTCTATGGGCACATATTCTGGCTCCCCATATACCTTGTCAGTACTGGTAAATACCAAGTGGGCGTCGCTGTTGCCGTTTCGCATTGCCTCTATTATGTTAAGTGTCCCATTTATGTCAACATCAACGACTTCTCGAGGATTATGGATACCGTATATTACCTGCGTTATCGCTGCAAGGTGAAAAATGTATTCTTGGTCCTTTATTGCGGCTTTGACCTTATCCTCTTCCCTCAAATCAGAGTATATTATCTTAGTTTTTTTTGAAAGGTTTGGCAAGCTTTTAAGCCCAACAGGGTCTTCTTTTTTTATAAGAAGCGTGACGTCTGCACCTTCATCGATTATTCTTTCAGTAAGCCAGGAGCCGATGAACCCATTGCCTCCCGTAATCAATACTTTTTTTTCGTTCCAAAAGGAGGACATAATCAATGCACCCACGGAGGTTGTCCCTTGTAGCTTGTATGCGTCAATTCCTTTTTGTACCAAAGGGAATTCAAACGCTCAACGTCTTTATGAGTATCCATGCACGCCCAGAACCCTTCGTGCTTATAGGCAGTTAGTTCTTTTGCGGCAGACAATTTTTTCATAGGTTCTTCTTCAAGGATGTCCTCAGGAGTTACGTAATCAAAAAATTCTTTTTTGAAGACAAAAAATCCTCCGTTTATGTAGTCTTTTAAAAAGGGTTTTTCCCTGAATGAAGTGACCCTGTTTTGCTCACCAATTTCGATAAGCCCAAAGGTCGTTATCGGGTGTACTGCCGTCATGGTTGCAATGCTTTTGTTTTTTTTATGAAATTCGTGAAGTGTCCGGATGTTTAAGTCAGAAAGCCCGTCACAATAGGTGGCAAAGAAGTCCTCTGTTTTGATGTGTTTTTCCAATCGCTTGATTCTTCCGCCTGTTTGTGTTTCAAGTCCCGTATCTACAAACGTTATTTCAAAGTCTTCCCAGTTTGACTGGACGTGGGTGATCATTTCTTTTTTACGATGATCATTCGTATGAAGCGTGAAATCATTGAGTTTCCAGTCTATATTCATGAAAAATTCCTTTATCATTTCACCGCGGTAACCTAATGCAATTACGAATTTCCTGTAGCCGAATGCCGCATAGCAATTCATAACATGTAATATAACTGGGTAAGGGCCGATGGGCACCAATGCCTTGGGCATAGTATCGGAATATTCCCTCATTCTTAGGCCCTTGCCGCCTGCTAAAATAACCGCTGGAGTTTCATCTAACGTTGACACGGAACACACCACAATAAAATATTTCTATTTGGAAAACTATTTAAAAGAGCCCAAAAAAACACGCGGCCGAGGATTCGGACGTTTGAAGTTCTCCCTTGTTAAAAACCTTTGCGTTCACTAGAAATCCATGCGTTTATGCGTAATAGGTACTGGTTATGTTGGCCTTATAACTGCCGTAGGGTTTGCAAAGCTTGGGCATATGGTCGAATGCGTGGATATTGATTCTTCAAAAGTACAAACGATCAATGCGGGGGCAACCCCCATTTATGAAGATAAGCTTGAAGACCTGCTTAAGGGAGTAATTGGCAAGAATCTCGTTGCAACTACTGAGTATGCACACGCCATTCGGGGGTCGCAGTTTATTTTTTTAGCAGTTGGAACTCCTTCCCGGCCAGACGGGTCAATTGATTTATCATACCTTCATAAGGCAGCAGAGCAGGTTTTTGAGTGCCTTGGAGAGTATGCTACGCTCGTGGTGAAAAGTACGGTCGTTCCAGGAACTACCGAATCTCTCATTGCGCTTGCAAGCAAAAAAGGCAAGGTCGTGGGCAAGGATTTCGGGCTATGCATGAATCCTGAATTTTTACGAGAAGGCAAGGCAATAGATGATTTTTTTGCACCAGACCGCATCGTAATTGGTGCGTATGATTCGAAAAGTTATGAGGCATTGCATTCGCTTTATGCGTCATTTAAATGTCCCATTATTAAGACAAACCTTGCTACTGCCGAGATGATAAAATATGCCTCAAACTCCTTTTTGGCGACAAAATTATCATTCATGAATGAAGTCGGTAATCTTTCAAAGCGATTTGGAATTGATGTTTACCAGGTGCTTGAAGGGATGAAATATGATAAGCGCATCGGAGGCATTTTTATGAATGCCGGCGTGGGTTTTGGCGGAAGTTGTTTCCCAAAGGATGTTTCAGCGCTTGCAGCAAAGGCAAAAGAGGTTGGCGTCCCTATGCGGGTGCTTGATGCTGTCCTTGCCGTTAATTATGATCAGCCCTTGAAGATGGTTGAGCTTGCCAAGAAGCACTTTTCGCTTAAGGGGAAGCAACTTGCAGTGCTTGGCATCGCATTCAAGCCCGATACAGACGACATTCGCGAATCCCCTGCATTGAAGATCATACCTGCGTTGTTGCATGAGGGTGCCCAGGTTACGGTTTATGATCCTAAGGCACTTGGAAACGCAAAAAGTTTTTTTAAGTCCGCAATTACGTATGCCCCTTCGGCTCGTGACGCGCTTAAAGGTGCACACGCGTGTTTTATACTTACTGAATGGAATGAATTCAAGGATGAAAAGATATATCCTAAAGAGTGCCTTGTTGTTGATGGGCGAAACGTGATCCGAAGAAAGGAAAATTATGAAGGAATTTGTTGGTAGTGAAACTCAAAATCTAGGAAAAAATGAGTGGAGCATATGAAAATTCTTGTAACCGGCGGCGCCGGATTCATCGGAAGCAACCTGTGCGAACAGTTAGTTGCCAAGGGTTACACCGTTACGTGTATGGACAATTTAGTTACTGGCACAGAGGAGAATATCGAGGACCTTGGCGTGCAATTTGTCAAACATGATATCTCAAAACCGTTTGACTTCAAATGTGACCTTATTTTTGATATGGCCTGCCCGGCAAGCCCTATTGATTACCAGACTGTTCCACTTGAAACGCTTGAAGTTTGTTCGTTTGGGGTTAGGAACGTTCTTGAAAATGCTAAAAAATACGGTGCGCGTGTCGTTCATGCATCAACTTCAGAAATTTATGGCGACCCGCTTGAGCATCCTCAGAAGGAGAGTTATTTTGGCAACGTGAATACGCTTGGCCCCCGTTCATGTTATGATGAGGGAAAGCGCTTTGCAGAGAGCCTTTGCTTAAATTATAATCAGAAATACGGCGTTCCTGTTGTTATGGCGCGCATTTTCAATACCTATGGGCCCAAGATGCGAAAAAATGATGGGCGTGTTGTTCCTAATTTTATCACTCAAGCACTCGAAGGAAAGCCATTAACCATCTATGGAAAGGGGACCCAAACCCGCAGCTTCTGCTATGTTGATGATCTTGTACGTGGCCTTATCCAGATGGGTTCCTCTTCAATTTCCTTTGATGTTTTTAATCTTGGAAATCCCAGTGAGCATACCATGCTTGAGCTGGCAAAGAAAATAATTTCGCTTGCGGGGTCAAAATCGGAATTTACGTTTAAGGATCTACCTCAGGATGATCCAAAAAAGAGGAAACCCGACATTTCAAGAGTTACCAAGGCGTTTGGATGGAAACCCACGGTTTCACTTGATGAAGGTCTTTCAAAAACCATCCAATGGTTTAAGGAGGAATAATTATGATAGGAATTATACTTGCCGCAGGGAAAGGGACGCGACTTCAGCCTCTTACGTACGCTATTCCAAAGCCGCTTTTACCGGTTGGTGGGAAGCCAGTTATCGAGTATGTCATTGAAAACCTTAAGAAGTGCAAGGATATAAAGAAAATTTATATCGCCGTGTCTCATATGCGCGATGCACTTGAGCATTATTTTTCAAAAGTCGATTATGGCATTGAAATTGAATTGGTGCGTACGCTTGGATGGGAAACGGGCGGCGATTTGAAGACAATCATTTCTGAAAAAAATATCCGTGAGACGGTTGTAGTAGCATATGGGGATATCATTGCCCCCCTTGACGTTCTTGAACTTGTTGATTCCCATAGGCAACTTGGGAGAAAAGCAACCGTTGGGCTTTTCAACGTGCCAAAAGAGGACGTTCATCGTTTTGGTATTGCGGAATTTGACAATAAAATGCTCATAACCTCATTTGTAGAAAAGCCGAAAATGGCGGTTAGCTCAACAAGCGCTAATAGCGGCTATTATGTAATAAACCCAGAAGCATTTGATTCACTTGAACTTAAGAAAATAAAGGTCGAAGAATCATTGTTTCCAAAGCTTGTGAAGGAAAAGCAGCTTAGTGCCCACGTATGCAAACTTGCTTTTTGGCTTGACATCGGGACCATTGAATCCTATCGTAAGGCAAACAAGATGATGGAAGGGATTCTTCCTCCTGAAAACGGAAAATAATAAGGGAGTTTGACAAAGTAAAGCTGCCAAAAGGGTAAAATAGTGTGTAATCGACTAAGGAAAACAGGCACATTAACGCATGTCGTTCTTATTGAATGCTTTAATCATTTCAATACGCATTATTATCCATTTTGTTAGATACGCGATTAGGATAGAAATTCCAAATACAAAAAGAAACGCCATTAATTCATTGGTGTATACTACTGACTCGCCAAGTATACGGCTGATAATTACGATTATGAGGTAGTGGAATAAGTATATCTCATACGATACTTTGCCGATGAATTCAAGTAGTTTACTTCTCCATTTTTTAAGAAAGAATTCCCAGATCATTATGATTCCAAGAACAAACAAGAGTGATGTTAGTGGGTAATGGATTGATTTAAACGCTATTTTTTTGGAAAGCGTA
>CAYSWK010000027.1:0-14489 GCA_964434735.1 Microcaldota archaeon
CGATTGGCGAGCCCAAACCAGTATTTCGCAAACTTGAGCAGAAGGAAGTCGAAGAATTGAAGAAAAAGCATTCTGGAAAGCAAGTAAAGGAAATAAATGTAACCTATGCAGACTTTGACCTTGAGGTTGGGGAAATCGTTTCGATTGAAAAACACCCTACTGCAGAAAAATTGTATGTAGAGCAAGTCAAGCTTGGTGATGGGGTGCGACAGCTAGTTTCAGGATTGGTTGCATACTTCACGCCCGAGGAACTTTTGGGCAAAAAATGCGTAATTCTAAAAAACCTCGCGCCGGCAAAACTTCGGGGAATTGAAAGCCAAGGAATGCTTCTTGTGGCTGAAAAGGACAAAAATACGGTCGAAGTGCTTTCACCCGATGTTCCAATAGGTACCAAAGTGCTTTTGCAAGGACACGCGTCAAAACCAAAGGAAAAGATAACGATTGATGAATTCTTTGCAGTCCCCATTACGGTTGAAAAAGGACACGTTTTGGTTGATGGAAAAGAGCTACTTGTGCAAAACACAAAACTCAAAACCCAAAACGTTCTTTCGGGTAAAGTGTGTTGAAATGACTCACGCGTATTCGTTTCAATTTCATCAAAGACTTGCGCGACCTCCTGAGCCCAAGATGAGAAGAATACTACCTGTGCTAACTGCGTTTGGAACATTAATGCCATTAACGGACCCCACTCCAGGACAGATTATGGCAAAAAAGTCGGCACCGCGCCCGGAATTGCTTGGAAAAATAAATGAAATGATCGCCAGCTTAGTAGGCGTAACGCTTGATTCTTCACATCTTCGAATTGTTACCAAAGAAGGATTTGTTGAACTAGTACTAAATGGATTGATACAGGTAAGATTACTACAAGGTGAAGGACAACCAGAGGTGCATATCATCCCGTCTGAACATTTTCTTGGAACACGAGAATCAATAATTGGTGAACCGATTGAATTGAGAAGAGATGCAGTGACAATTGTGCCGCCTGCAACCTTTTCTCCAACCGGATTTACAATTTTACGCGAAACGCTTAGAGGAGATCAAATTTTTATAAGCTTGCTTCAGGCGGAAGCAGGAAAATCGCGGTTTAATATGACAATTATGACTGCGGGAATGCATGGGAGCATTTTAATACGAACAAAAGAAGCATCTGAGGAAATTACCATTATACCTTAAAACAACTGAAAACTCAGAACACGAAACTGAGAACTGGAAACGATCAGAATCAGAAGATAAAATTAGGGCCCACGTAACCAAACGCACATATAAACTATGGAAAACCAAGCTTCCCTTACGGTACGCCTGTCCCAACCATACGAATGTATATGGCTTGATGAAGAGGTCAATGCGTGCGCGAAATTTAGGCCAGAGAAAGGTCACAATCCCCTTAAACTCTTCCAACGGCCATTGGGACACGTGCAGAGGCATTAACTTTGATTGGAGGCAAGCGCTTAAATTCCAAGCGATAGAAGCCTTTCAATCTACGTGGTTTACCCTTATTGCGGAACGAGTTCCGCGGTCTTCGCAAACTGCGAAGGGAAATGTATTAGGACGTATTCATTTTTGAATAGATATTTTTACGACGAAAAATAAGGAGAACAAAATTCCACTAAAAAAGACCACTAAAATAAAGAAAAAATTACTTTTTATCAACGACAACGGCGTTGATAACTCCATCCTGACCTACGCGATTGGTAACTTTGACCTTACCGAATTCCTTTGTAGTAAGAATTGCGCCACGAGTAATGACGTTTCTTCGAACAAAATCAGGATTGTGTGATTCAACAACTGCGATAATATGTGCTTTCTTGACGCCTTGGCTCGTTGAAACACTGACAGTCTGTGCTTTCTTCAACTTAAGCCTGCTTGAACCGCCACGTGCACGTCTTGCGACACGCTCATCTTTCGTGCTTACCTGGGTTGACGTAAATACGCCGCCCATCTGTGCAAGCTTCTTGTCCCTGAATTTTTTCCTTTTTCCACCAGTTCCTGATGAAACTTTCTTAGTATAAGGCTGATGATATTCTCCCATGAGTACACCTCAAAGTATTGAAACTAGATGAATAGTTGAATGTTCGTCTTTTTAAGCTTTTGCACCTGACACTCTCTTGTGAAAATCATTCAAGCTTTAACCGAAGAAGGCGTACAGTGGATGCAGTCTCATGCAAAAACAATGCAACTCGTAATTATTTCCAAGGAGCATCTCAAAACGCCTTCACTCCTTTATGCCGCTGAAGAATACGTACATGAAAGATTCTTGCAAAAAACAAATCATGCGCGAACCAAGGAAGGGGAATTTGCAATAACGCTTGCAGGGATGAAAAATATACAAAAAGCGATAGATCGTCTTGCAAAGGAATCCGATGGAAAAACGGCAGCACTATTTGAGGACTTGCAAATACCAAAGGGATGTAAAATAATACGAATCCCTAAAAAAGCGAAAGAAAAAGAATACCTTGAACTTGAAAAACTTGCAATATCAAATATCTAAATTCCAAGTTCACGCTTAAGATTTTCACGGTCCATAGGAACTTCTACGCCCAAAAGTTCACGCACGAAAAGGAAGATGTCAATAGTACTTTCCTTGTTTCGAGAAACCTTTTCGGCAATTTGTTTCATGGACATGTCCTTGCCGATAAGCTCATAGAGCATAATTCCTTCCTTTCCAAAACGTTTATAAACGGCAAAGCCTTCATCGCCATATTTTTTCTTTACATCATCGCGGTTCATAGGCTTTAAGACGATCATGCGATTTTCCAAAAGGAATTTCAAAAGATCATAAACTCCAGGTAATCCTGATTCGTAAGAAAGTGCAAGATCAACCACATCGTGCTTGCCGTCTATTTGTTCCAGGATTTTTCCGCCCTTATCTCCAAATTTAAGAATAAACCGTGCCTTTACTGAAATTTCCTTAACAAGATCAAGCGAAGCCCGCGTAGGGATCTCAATAGGTGATGAGTCGGTCTTAACGTTTTTAAGATCTTCCGCACCGCCAAGGATGGGGGCAAACCCAGATTCGGTAGAGTCTTCTTTAACAGCAGGTGTTTGAGTCGCCGGTTTCTCAAAGGGATTCTTTGCGGTTTCCTTAGACTTGCCTTTGCTTGGATAATCAAGTTTAATTATGCCCTGACTATCCATAAAATCAAGAATTTCAATTAATTTTGAATCCGTAAGCCCTGTTTCTTTCATTATTTCTTCAGCAGTACGGTCGCCATCAATAAGAGTATACACTTTAATTCCAACGGAACCATATTTTTCATTAATGATACGTTCAACAGGAGAAAGTGTCTCGTCTTCTGAAGATTCCTCAGTTAAAGAGGTGTCAGTATCTTCTTTTGTTTCCTCAAACATAAAGTCTGAAGAAGGCTCTTCCTTTTTACGTGTTGATTTTTTATCAACAACTGGCTCCTCCTTGAGTTCTTCATCTTCAACGGGTTCAACACTTTCTGAAACGTCCTCTTTGGGCTCCTCTGATTCAGAAGCAGTATCCTCAGCAGATTCTTGAGTGGGCTCAGGCTCTTCCTTCGAAGAGGATTCCTCTTCAATAGGAGTTATAAAATCGTCAAACATCTCCTTTTTCTTTTCCTTTGCTGCCTTTGGCTTCGATACGGGCTTTGCCTCTTCGATAGGCTCTGATTCTTTTTCTTGTACGAACTCCTCCTCAACAACAAATTCCTCTTTTTGTTTTGATTTAGGAGTGGATGTTGAAGTTGGGGCCGAAACGTTCGAAGCTGCTTCCTTTGAAGATAATTCGACCATGCCTGCCTCTTCCATATACGAAAGAATTTCAAAAATTTTATCTGAGGAAAGCTCAAGTTCTGACTCAAGATCTACATTCGTCTTATTTGAAGAAATGGTGCGGTATATCAAAAGCCCCGTTTCACCAAACTTTTTAAGAAGCAAATTTTGATTTTTAAAACGTTGGAGCGGACCCTTTTCTATTTTTGAGATTTTGTACTGTAAACCCTTCTCCATGAAAATCACATGTAATATAAGTTAGGACGCTGCCTTATATTATAGCTATGATTAAAAGCTTTATATACGTACTGGAGATATAACTCTTTAATTAAAGGTGAGTAATAATGAGCGAAGAAAATGAAAGCGTAACACTAAAGAAGACAACTTTATTGCTTCTTGTAATCGGTGTTCTTTCAGTTTTGCTTGTTGCATCCGTTTTTACCCAAGGTTTTGGGATAATAAAAACTCCAGCAACTCAAAACACTGAAACGAATACGACTACACAAAATCAACAAGGAACAACTACTACCCCTACGACTGAAACGCAAGTTCAAAAAGTAAATTTGAAACTTGATGTCGGAACTAACCCAGCAAAAGGAAATCAAAATGCTAAAATATCTCTTGTTGAGATGTCAAATTTTGAATGCCCATTCTGCTGGAGATTTGCAACTCAAAGCCTCCCAACAATTGAAACTCAATTAGTCAATACGGGCAAAATGAATGTCTACTTTAGAGACTTCCCCGTAACACACGGCACTCAAGGAACATTGGCTTCTCATGCGGCCCGCTGTGCGAATGAAGAAGGAAAATACTGGGAAATGCATGATGAGATATTCAAAAACTACCGAACCTGGGCAGACCAAGGAAATGCAGATTCTGAATTCAAAAAATATGCTGCAACCATTGGACTTAACCAGGCCAACTTTGATGCGTGTCTTGCAGACTCACAAAAATACAGTCAGCAAATACAAAACGACATCAACTTTGCACAAGGATTCGGCGTTGGAACTCCGGCATTTGCCATGAAATTCTCAAAAGAAGGTTTCAAGAAAGATGGAGTATCAGGTGCATTGAATTCAGCTGCATTGGCTCAATATAAACAATACATAAACGGATTGTTTGAAGACTCCGAAGGAAATTTCTTCGTAATAATCCAAGGAGCATTGCCTGCAGATGTATTCACAACGATTGCAAATGCAGCATACTAAATTTTCTTTTTTTATTTTATTTTAAAAAATTCTAAATATTCTTCTTCTACAACATGAAGTTTTGCAGGAATTATAATGCAAAAGGGCGTTTTGCCAAGGTCGTGACCAAGAAGATGGGAGATGATGCCATAGGTTATTTTTTCATCTAATTCGCCTACCCTTGAAAGCACCACCGCGGTCTTGAATTCCTTAAGCATTTCAAGTGCAACATGTGCATGCATAAAATGAGGCTCAGTATCAAGTAAAACAAGAGAATGTGCTCCTATAGATTGATTAATACGAATAATCTCCAAAGCAGAAGTAGGTTTGTAATTTTCACGCGGATTGACCAAGCTTGAGGTTTTTCCAAATCGATACGGCTGCAATCCGGACTTTCCTTGCGCCGCAGTAATAATTGAAGAATTATGAATTACAAAATACGGGACTCCTTTTGTCTTAGCCTCAAGAAGGAGAGAAATATGTGTCGTTGCACCCAATGGATCACCTGATGCAAGCAATGCCACCTTCTTTGATTGTGCTTCACGTACCAAAAAGGAAGATTCGACTTGTGCACGCTCAAGAAGCTTAATCTTCTTGCCAAGAGATTTGGAAAGCGCCGCCAACTTTTCATCTTCAATAAGATTCGTATAGCGTTCAATGTAAATATCGGTACAAGAACTAAGAACTTCCATAGTTTTAACCGTAAGATCAAACGATACGCCCGTTCCAATAAGATACAGCATAGTATTACCTAAAACAAGAATGAATATAAGAAGGAGAGGCGAACGAATCGCGCTCTTCCCCCCTCTCTACCAGTGTGTTTGCCGCGCTACTGGATAATTTGTTATAAAAATACATGTTTATATTCCTTATGGTGATTTAAAAACAAAAAAAGGCCCCTAAAAAACAGAATATTGTGTAAATTACACAATATTTGAAAAAGCGCAAACTAAAATAAGTAAGACAAGGCAAAAACAGTGAAAAGTACCTAATCAAGGCGAATTTTCTGTCCTATACATACACTATGCTTTTGATAAAACCCCTTTGGAACTTCAAGTACATACTGTGCCGGTTTTGAAGAAAGATACGTCCTGCAAACAAGAGACGTGCACGGTTCCATGGAGATAATATCAACAACTGTTCCTTGAGAATCAATATGTATTGCTTCAAGGGGAATAAAGGTGAACTGCATCCAAAACGAACGAGGCTTCTCATCTGAAAAGGAAAACAACATGCCTCGATTTTGAAGATCGGTTCGAAACATAAGTCCGATAGTTTTTTTCAAGGGAGTGTTGGCAACTTCAACCCATAAGTCTGTTGGAGGATCACCAAGTGAAATTTTCTTAATAACGGGAAATCCGTACCATAGCAAAAGCGTCAGAAAAAGAATAAGAAAAAAAACACCGAATGAAATAAGTGTTTGATCCATAAGTGCACCTATAACGAATCCGATTGAACAAATTGGTAATGCCCTTTACGAATTACTAAGGAATGACTTGCAAGATACGGACTTGTCTGAATTCCTTTAAGTAAATCGCCTGATGTCACTCCGGTTGCAACCAAATGAAGATCATCTGAGTTAACTATATCATTAAGCCGAAAAAGCGCGTCGGGATTTGAAAGGCCGTTTTTTTGTGCACGCTCCCTTTCTGCAGCATCCTTAAACGAAAGCCGTGCTTCACCGTACCCTCCAAGTGCGCGCAGTGCAACGGCAGCAATAACTCCTTCAGGTGCACCGCCAATCCCCATTACTGCATCAACATCAAATCCTTTCAGGCATGTTTGAATGGAAGGTGCCAAATCCCCTCGCGGGATTTTTACAAGCGAAATGCCCAACTTTTGGGCTGCATCAAAAAGATGCTGGTTTCGTGGTCGGTCCATACACACGATTTTGAGGTCTTTCCAGTCTTTTTGGGTTTTTTCCTTAATAATATGAAGATTTTCCTCAAACGATTTTTCAAGTGAAACGGCAGTTCCTACTTGAGGACCAACAAAGAGCTTTTCCATATAATGAGTCGTAGTTCCAAGCAACGTACCTTTGGGCGCACATGCAATAACGGTCATTGATCCGCCAGTACCTTTTGCACAGTTTGAAGTGCATTCCAAAGGATCAACTGCAATATCGTACTCCTTACCTCCTTTCCCTACCGGTTCACCAATATAAAGCATCGGTGCTTCGTCCTTTTCGCCTTCCCCAATAACAACAGTGCCTTTGAATGAAAGGGAATTGAGTTTAGCGCGCATGGCTTGAACTGCTGCACCATCGGCAGCTTTTGGATCGCCTTTGCCGATCCACGGGATGCATGCCTTTGCCGCATCTTGAGTTACGTTCAACAGCCCAAGTTCATCAAGCATAGAATCAACCTAATGGCGGCGTTCGTGTTTATAATGCGCCTTCATATCTTCAAGCGTAAGCGGAGTATAGTCATAAGCATGGCCTGCCGAACCAAATGCATTAAATCGTTCTTCCACAACCTTTTGCATGGCTTCACGTGCAGGAACCAAATATTCGCGCGGATCAAATGCCGCCGGATGTTCAAAGAGGAATTTGCGCACTGCGGCAGTTACTGCCAAACGTAAATCAGTATCAACATTGACTTTTCGAACACCTGCCTGAATTCCTTCCTTGATTGCCCAAAGCGGAACCCCAAAAGTGGGCGGCATCTTTCCACCGTATTTGTTTATTTCAGCAAGCAAGTCTTGTGGAACAGAAGAGGAACCGTGCATAACCATGTGCAGTTTGGGATATCTTTGATGAATTTCCCTAATAATGTCCATTGCCAAAAGGTTCTTGTCGGGGTCAGGTTGCACCTTGAACTTGTATGCGCCATGCGAGGTACCAACTGCAACAGCCAACGCATCAACAGGACAGTGTTCAAGGAATTTACCCACTTGATTAGGGTCGGTAAGATGAACCTGGCCTGAACCAACGCCATCTTCAATTCCTCCTAACGTTCCCAGTTCTCCTTCTACCGTTACTCCGCGTTCGTGGGCGTATTCAATAACGGGTTTTGTCATTGCAACATTTTCTTCAAAAGTTGTAGGGGTCTTTGCATCCTCTTTTAAGGAACCGTCAATCATGACTGAAGTAAACCCAAGTGAAATGGCCGTTTTTACCGATTCCAAACCGTTTCCGTGGTCAAGATGAAGCGCAACAGGAAGTTTTGGGTATTTTTCCACGCATGCCATCATGATGTTTTTAAGGAAAATCAAATCGCTGTATTTCAATGCGCCCCGTGATGCGGCCAAAATAACTGGTGATGAAACTTTTTCTGCCGCACGCATGATTGCCTGCGCCTGCTCCATGTTATTGACGTTAAAATGAGGCACTGCGTATCCTTTTTTTGCTGCTTCATCCAAAATTTGTTTCATTGGTACTAAGGGCATAATGGGTCACCTGATTGTTTCCTGTTTGCAGTTTCAAGTCTTGCATGTTATGTTACGGGTTTTGCTCCCCTTTTTGTTTGGTGACCAAACTTTTTATACGAATTGGTGGTTTCATGCCACGATTGCCGAATCTGGAAAAAAAGAGTTTAAAAAACCGACTTATAAAAAGGGAGTTAGGAGGGGAAAGATATGACTGAAATACCAACAACTCACAAATACGTAATAGCTGAAGTAACAAACCATAATCCTGGACAGGTTCATGAGTCACACCGTCCAATAACTCCTTTGGATCTTATCAGAGACGCAACCAAACTCCATCTTCCTGAAAATAGGTTTGTTATGGGTAAGCGTCATCTAGGAACCGTACCTGTAGATCAAGAAGCAATGGCCCAGTATATGAGTGTTGCCCAAGGATTTGTAAGACCGGAAAATGGAATTATTCACTCCTTGAATTCCGGAACGCATTATGGGTTAGGCGCATTTGAAGGAATTCGTATTTTTAGAACTGCATTTGGATCCGCATTCCCATTACTTTCACGAAATCTTGCCCGATTTTTATATTCAGGAGTAGGAATAAGCCCTGAATACTTGGCAACTGTTCTTGGAGTTGCAAAAGAAACTTCAATACAAATTCCTCAAAGATCTGATGAACGCATCTTTATGGATTTCACGGCATGCCTTGAGGCCGGAGGCGAACCCTCACTTTGGTTTAATGTTCTTGAAGGGGAAACATGGGTAAAAAAACAAATACCTTGGACATTAAATGCCGTAATTTATGATCATGAAAAAAGAGAATACGGTGTAAAACCATTTACGGCATATGAATTAGATGCGATAATAAAGATGCTGGCATACCTCAACGGACTCGTTGATGTTGGAAACATGCCTGCAACTCCTGAAATGGTCATGTCAGGATACTTTAGGCCCTTTTTCTACGTAGATGCGCAAGGTGGACTGGGAATATCGACGTACACGGGGGCAGGAATAAAACCCCTTAGCTTTTCAATTGCAACCCTACCTTGGAAATTGTATCTTAAGGAGCAAGATTATGAAACGGGTTTAGAGGTACTTGTTGCTCCTTTTGAAAGGATAGGTGCCGATTTTATTACGGGCATGAAAATTGCTGGGCATTACGTGAATTCATTGCTCAATATTAATATAGGAAATATACTCGGACAAGGGGAAATTCTTGCATTGACCCGCGATGGAAAAGCGGTTGAAGGTTCTGCAGAAAATTTATTCGTCATCAAAAAAATAGGCAACACGCATGTTGCATATACTCCGCCACTAAGCGATGGGCCGCTTATGGGCACCAATAGAAGAATGATGATTGAAAATCTTCAAGCGATGGGAATTGAAGTAGAATACAAATCATGCACGCTAGATGAAATAAAAGAAGGAAATACGGTTGCCGTATTCTTTACGGGAACGGGTGCACAAACGATTCATCTTAAGAGCATAAATGAAATTCATGGTGTAAGCCACATTCCTGATGCATTACGTGTAAAAGATCCAAACGGTACAGATACGCATATGGTCCATCTAGAAAAATTAAGTGCAACCCCTATTCTTATAAACAACGGAGAAAAACATCCCATAATGCGGGAAATTCAAACCAGATATAAGCAACGATGGGTTGATGCGCAAAACACTATTCTTGAGCCTGCATATATGATTCGTAAGCCTGAAGCGATTGCTACTGCACTTGGCTTAGACTTTTCCGATGTCATAAAAAATAGGTATGACAGACGACTTGTTGATGAGGGTTTCCTTAATGACCGATTTAATACTTTCACGAATCCAAAAGGAGCGCAAGAAGTATTTGACAGGCACCAGCTTGTTGCACGCATGATTTCAAATGCCATGAAAGCACAGGCAAGAAGAGGCCCGGATTTCCGCCTCCCTATCCGAAGGGCACATGCATAATCATTTTTTACAATTATTTCGTCTTTTTCGCAGCAATGGATGAGAGTAAACCAGCTACCCGGGAGTATGCATCCGGATGGCCGGCGTTTACGATCGAAACCTCTTTTGTAACGTTATTTGCGGTAATTGAAATGAAACTGCAGCGTCCATCCTGAAAGCTACGGTCGATATACGTATTTTGCAGAGAATAAAAGCCGCTTTTTTGAATTTCGTTCACCAATTCAAGAAGTTCCTGATGAGTAAGCGTAAATTTTTTCTTAAAATTATCTTTTGGAAGACGATCATCCTTATTTTCATAAATGCCGTTGCCATTAGCTGTTATGAGTATGCTGGTTCTGCCCCAGGCCGGATTGCATGCACCGTCAGTATACTTCAGTTCGACATCTGAAGGCACACTCACAAACGATTTTGGGGGCATGATGCACCCGACAATAAAAAAAACAAAAAGAACAAGAATTAAAAGGACAATAATCAGCTGTTCCATACGCGAATTACCATGAATATTTTTATATAACCATATTCATGCAAATAAATTAATCCTGCGAATGCTTCATATATTTAAACAAAACCTGAGAAGTGCAATCATGCGCATTGAGATACGACAGGCATTTGCATTAAAACCATCAATAACCCAGGATGGAACGCGCACCGTCATTACGGTCCCCTGGGGCTGGCCACAGTCAAAAATACAGGAAACTATAGAATCATTCTTCAAAAAACAGCCGCTTCCCGTGAGAAAAAGAAGAAGAAAACTCACCATGGAAGAATTGTATGGAGTATCGTTTACTGATGGGCAGGAAATTGAATTGCTTTCACAAAAGTTCAAAATAGAAGTGCACAAGAAACAAACAGATGTGGCACGCGCAAAAATACAATGGTCAACGGCCATCATTACAATCCCTGAAAACCTTACTCCAAAAGAAGAAAAACAGGTCATTAATGAGCTTGCACGAAAGGTGCTTGCAAAAGAAATCCAAGGCTCGCTTGAAAAGTATATTCATGTTCTCAACCAGCAACATTTTGGCTCCCCCCTTGGAAGGATAACCATCCGCTTGCAAGGCTCGCGATGGGGTTCGTGCTCGATTGAAAATAACCTTAACTTCAACTTTATGCTCCTTACGTTCCCGCGAGAAATACTCAACTATGTCATCATTCATGAATTGGCACACACAAAAGTACGTGACCATTCACGACTCTTTTGGGAGGAAGTTGCACGTGCATTTCCTGAATACAAATCAGCACGCAAATGGCTCAAGGAATGGATGCAAAACAGGATACGGGAACTCAAAAAAAGCGGATAAAAATGGTATTTGAACGAATCCAACTTGAAGACAAGGAACTATTGCTCCTTGGAACTGCACATGTATCCTCAGAATCAAGAAAACTGGTTGAAAAAATCATCCTTGAGGAAAAACCTGACGTTGTTGCAATTGAGCTTGATAAGCGAAGGCTTGATGCACTTGAAGACGAGGGGAAAAAATTCTCCGAACTCAACGTTGAAGAAGTAATCAAAACAAACCAAACCTGGATGTTTCTTGCAAACGTTCTTTTAAAAAATTTCCAAAAGGAAATCGGACGAAACGTAGGAGAATTGCCTGGCTCGGAAATGAAGGCGGCACTTCATGCGTCAAAGGAAAACGGCATACCTTATGCACTAGTTGATCGAGATATCCAAATCACTATGAAACGGGCATATGAAATGCTTGGCATTGTTGAAAAAATAAAACTTGGAAGTGCACTCATTGCAGGAATGTTTGGCGAAGAGGCAAAGAAAGTCGACAGTGCAATGATTGAAAAGCTCAAGGAGAAAGATACGCTCAATGCGATGATGCATAAATTGGGCGAAGAGTTCCCGACAATCCAAAAGGTCGTTGTCGATGAGCGGGATTTGTACATCGCGCAAAAACTGCGGGAAATCAAGGCAAAAAAAGTGCTTGCCGTTGTCGGTGCCGGGCATGTGCCTGGGATTGAAAAGTACATACGAACGGATCATGACATACGCCCTATTGAAATAATACCAAAAAAACCCTCAATACTGCCGCTTTTAGGATGGGTCTTTTCGATCGCAGTACTCGCAATATTTGGGTATGCGTTCCTTACCAAGGGAATTGAAGGCGGACTTACGACATTGGCGTTGTGGTTTCTTGTAAACGGATCATTATCAGCACTCGGAACGTTGCTTGCAGGAGGACATATACTAGCAGCTGCAACCGCATTTATTGCAGCGCCATTCACGACCCTGCACCCGTTGCTTGCAGCAGGATGGTTTGCAGGACTTGCACAAGCACGACTTACGGTGCCGCAGATAAAAGATTTTGATAGTTTAAGTGAATTAAAAGGAATTTCTGATTTTCAGAAAAACAAGATAACCCGGATTCTATTAGTAACTGCGGGGGCGAATATAGGTGCGATGGTTGGGTCGTTGGTTGCAGTACCTTGGATACTAAGTAATGTACTAAAATAATAAATAAAAAAAGGATTAATTTTTCTTTACTATTGCCTTAACGCCATCAATCCGTTCAACACGAACCGAATCGCCAACTGCCAATTTATCTTCCGAATCGGCAAGCCATTCTTCGGTGCCAATCTTTGCAATGTAAAAATCGCCATCCTTTGTTTTGTTGATTATCTTGCCCTTCTTGCCGATGATGTCAAGCACCACATGGCTTTTAAGTTCCTTTGAGCGTGAGAAATAGTACGCCCAAATGAAAAGGGCAATGGTGACAACTGCTGAAACCACTGCTGAAATTTCAAAGGAGGTAAACGCCGAAAGCGTGCCAAATACAATGAGGCCGACCCCAAAAGGGAAAAGCATCATAATGCCCGTAATCATGACATCAAGCACAAGGATTGCAATCCCAAAAAGAATGATGAAAATGTTTGTAGGTTCCATATCATCACTTCTTTTTTGATTCTACCCGTGAATCATCAACGCCAGCTTTAAGCATTTTGACCAATGACATGAGGCTTGATGCTTCATAAGGAACAATCATGTTGCCAGATTTTGCAAGTTCAGGAAGCTTTTCAATGTACTGAAGTGCAAGATACCTGTCATCGGCATTCTTAAGCTGATTAAGCACCAGGTGAATAGATTCTGCCTGCCCCTTTGCAATACTTACCTGTGCAAGCTCCTGACCTTCAGCTGCCAAAATACGTGATTGCTTTTCACCTTCGGCAACACGAATTGCCGCTTCTTTTTGGCCTTCAGCCTGCATAATGCGGGCCTGCTTGTCACCTTCTGAGCGAAGGATTGCCGATTGCTTTTCACCTTCAGCAAGCAAAATAATGGAACGCTTTTCACGCTCAGCTTTCATCTGCTTTGCCATTGCCTCCTGAATTTCACGGGGCGGGTCGATACGCTGAATTTCAACGCGGTTTACCTTGACACCCCATTTGTCAGTAACCTTGTCCAATTCTTCACGCAATTTGGTGTTGATATGGTCGCGGCCTGAAAGGGTCTGATCAAGTTCCATTTCACCAATGATTGAACGAAGATTGGTTTGGGCAAGCTTGATAATTGCCTGAAGGAAATTACCGACGTTGTATGCCGATTTCGTCGCGTCGGTGATTTGATAGTAAAGAACCGCATCGACTGAAACGACTACGTTATCCTTACAGATAACTTCCTGTGGCGGAACATCCATAACTCGCTCACGGCTATCAATAGTTGCAAGATTCTGCACAAACGGCAAAATAAAGGTAATACCTGGACCGACGGTTTTTTCATATTTACCCAACCGTTCAACGATACCGATTTCATAAGGTTTGAGTATCTTGAAGCTCATGATGGCAAATACGAATGCCGCAAAGAAAATTCCTAGTACAAATAAAAGGCCTAATGTTTCTGCAACTGCCATAGATGTTCACCAAATATAATATTCGGACATTTCTTTTTAAGCATTTCGTCCATTGTCGAAATCTTAATTTTTAACGACGAAGAAAAAGAGGAAAATGAAAAAATCTAATTCTGCTCCTTCTCAAGCTTTCGTTTGATGGTCTTCAATGAAACGAAATAATCACGTTCCATTTCATCAAGGCGGAAGGAAATGTCCTTTTTCGTCTCCTCCAAACGGGGCATGAGAACGAATTCGAGTGCATTGACACGTCGTTTTGTCTTTTCAATCTCGGTAATAAGGCGCTTGATTGCCGTTTCGGTTTCTGCCAACTTGATTGCCATTGCCAAAACTTCATCAAACTGCTCAACGGCAGCGTCAATATTTGCCGAATTACCCACAAATGAATAGCATTGAAGCT
>CAYSWK010000028.1:0-14434 GCA_964434735.1 Microcaldota archaeon
AATACTGGTTTGGGCTCGGCAATCGCATGGCCTATCGTGATCGAAGTGCCAAGACTTTTCCATTTTTGTTGGGGAAGATTAAGTTGTTTGAATATTTCCTTGCTTGTGTTTGGGATATACGGTTCAAGGAGTATTGCAAGATCCTTTACTTGGTCAACAAGCACACCTACAACTGTTTCAGCCCGTTTTTTATCCGTTTTAATTAACTCCCAGGGCTTGTTGTCCTGGAAATACTTGTTTGCATTTTTTCCAAGTCCCATTATTTCATGGAGTGCGTCGCGTAGCTTTACTTTTTCCAAAAGTTCAGTGATTTTTTTGTGGCCTTCCTTTTGTACGCGTACGAATTCCTTATCTGCGTCATTCAAATTTCCAGAAGGTACTCTTCCTTCAAAGTTGTTCTTTACGAATACGAGGGTCCGGTTGACAAAGTTTCCGATGTTTGCAAGCAATTCGCTGTTGTTTCTGTCTGCAAATTCCTGCCAGGTAAAGTTGCTGTCCCCTGTTTCGGGCCTGTTTGCAAGCAAATAATACCTAAATACATCTGGTGCAATGCCGCTTTTTACTGCGTCATTTCCAAATACTCCAAGGCCACGTGATTTAGAGAATTTTCCGCCTTCATAATTCAAAAACTCCGTCGTGTTTATGTGGTGGAGCATTGTCCATGGCTCTTTAGTTCCAAGAAGCGTTGCAGGAAAAATAACGGTATGGAATGCAACATTATCCTTGCCCATGAACTGGTAAAGATGCACGTCTTTTGGGTTTTGCCACCATTTTTTCCAATCCGTGGTAAGATTTGCCGTAATTGAAATATATCCAATTGGTGCGTCAAACCAGACATAAAATACTTTATCTTCGAATCCTTTTACAGGTACAGGAACGCCCCATTTCAAATCCCTGGTTATTGATCGTTTTTTCAACCCTTCCTTGATCCAAGATTTTGCAATGGTATAACTATTTTGGCTCCAGAACCCTTCTTTTGCCGTTTTTTCAATCCATGCGTCGAGATCCTTTTCGGATTTTGGAAGGTTTATGAAAAGGTGTTTTGTTTTCTTAATCACTGGTTTTGTCTTGGTTATTTTACTTACGGGGTTGATGAGCTCCTGGGGGTTGAGGAGTTTTGAGCATTTATCACACTGATCTCCCCGTGCATCTGCGTATGAGCAGTAGGGGCATGTTCCCGTAACGTATCTATCTGCAAGGAACATGTTTGCTTTTTCATCATAGAGCTGTTCAATCTCATCTTCAGTTACAAATCCGTTTTTGTTAAGATGTGCAAATATGTCCTGTGTGATTTCCGTATGTACTGGAGTTGATGTTCTTCCGAATTTATCAAATGAAATTCCAAACCATTCGTATATTTCCTTGTGTATTTCGTAGTATTTGTCGCAAATTTCCTTTGGAGTCACTCCTTCTTCCAATGCCTTTGTTTCGGTCGCAGTGCCATATTCATCGGTTCCGCATATGTACAAGCATTCCTTACCTGAAGAGCGGCAGTACCGTGCAAATACATCTGCCGATAATACGCAGCCTATGATGTTTCCAAGATGCGGTACGTTGTTTACGTACGGCAAAGCCGAAGTAATGAGTATTTTATTTGAGATAATAATCACCTAATCGTAAGTAAAAATGTACTTCGACCTTATTAAATAATTATTGATCGAAGTATTCATATTGGAATTTTGTGGTCGTATGAGTACGTTACTTGAAAAAGCACTTTTATTTGCCAAAAAAGCCCATGCCGGCCAAAAAAGGGACAATGGGGACCCGTATTTTATCCATCCCAAGCGCGTCGTTGCCATTTTGCATGATGAGCTTGGCATAACGGATGAAACTGTGCTTGCTGTAGCCGCGTTGCATGATACGATTGAGGATTGCGAGGTAACGCGTGAAGATTTAGTTCGTGAATTTGGTGAGTTGATTGCCTCAATGGTCATGCTCCTTACCAAATCAAAGGAAACGCGTCATAATCCATCTTTAGTTAAGGCATATCTTGACCAGATCAAGGCGTCATCAAAAGAGGTTCAGCTTATCAAGCTTGCCGATCGTTTGGATAATATCCGTGATCTAAATCGGTGCCCTGACGGAAAAAAGGTCGCAAGATACGCAAAAGAAACAAGCGAGATTTTTCTCCCCTGGGCTGAAAAAATAGAAAAGAAAATTGCTGAAAAATATCTTGAGACTCTTGCTAGTTTACTGTAATTGATATTCTATTGTTCGGGTAAAGTTGACTATCTAATCCAAGATCTCCTGCGCGAATCTTATATACTTTATCCGCGTGCCCGTTGCATATAACAAAATCGATGCATCCAGTTGATGCAGGAACCACAAGGGGCGTACCTGGTTTCTGGTCAAAAGCCTTTGAAACGACTGCTTGTGTCGTGATTCTTCGCTCACCTATTTCCACGAGTACCTCTGCAGTTCTTCCTACCCACCTTTCAGGTATGTGGTTTGGCACATTCGTGCGTAGTGCATGGACTCCATCAACTTGGATGATCTGCCCTGATCTTCGACCTATCTTATCCTCAACCACCACCCGTTCTTTGATTTCAGCAAATTCCGTTCTTGAAAGTGAGGGTCCGAACTCGTTTAAGGGAACTCCTCGTGCAAGATGGCCCGCAACGGGTGCAAAAAGGTCCCTGCCATGGAATGTCCCCGAACGGGCAAGCCTAAGGAAGGTAAGTTCTTCATTTTCAATGCCAACAATTCGTTCTATTCCTTCTTGTCCAACTGCAAGCGAGAGCACGCCATTATTTGGCCCTACAAAGTATTTTCCTGTTTTTGTTTGGACAATGATAGCCTTTCGATCAGTTCCAACCCCTGGATCAACAACTGCCACGTATACGGTGCCTTCTGCTTCTACAGCACTTGTTGCGGCTTCCCGAAGTCTTGCTGCACCCACTAAGATATTATTGAGTGGCACCCCGTGGTCAATATCATCAATTTGCGCATTTGGTGCAACCCTGCGTATTGCGCTTCGCACCCCATACGTTGCAGAATCGCCCGTTCCAAAGTCCGTTATGACTGCAACGACAGGCTGTCTTCCTTTGAACGCATTCCTAAATGTCGTTCCAATAATATGTGCACATCTGTTTGCGTGTGCGAGGTCTGTTCTTTGAATTCCAAGCGTGAGTGTCATAGTACTCATTGCAAAAATTCCTATATATAAAGAAAATTGAAAATAATATTCTAAAAGGAATATTTATAAATGAATTCAGGGATAATCTTGTTATGGAACCAATCGGAACATCATTAGATTTAATTGGAAAAATCCGTCGCCAGCTTGGCCTTACTCAGAAAGAATTGGCCAAAAAGGCAGGTGTAAGCCAGAGTCTAATCGCAAAAATAGAATCAGGAAGAATTGATCCAGCATATTCAAAAGTAGTTCAGCTTTTCCAGGCCTTGGAGTTTGAGTCCCATTCAAAGGAGAACACTTTGCATGCAAAAGACATCATGACCAAATCTCCTCTTTCAGTTACTACGAATGATACCTTGGAAACCGTGATGAGGCTTATGAAGGAAAAATCAATTTCCCAACTCCCGGTTTTTGAAAAGGAAAAAGTGGTTGGCAGTTTGAGTGACAACTCGTTAGTAGATTGGGTAACGCGTTACGGGAATAAGATTGCAGGAATTCGTGTCCGTGAAGCGATGGAAGACGCATTCCCTACCGTGCCGTCAGAAGCAAAGCTTGACCTTATCATTGAGATGTTAAAATTTTATAAAGCAGTTTTAGTTTCTGAGAATTCGCTGGTTGTTGGCATTATTTCTAAGGCAGACCTTATCAAGGCAATGAAGCGCTAGCTTCAATCAAGGTCGCATCTATGGAACCTAAACGGAAGGGTTCCAGGTTTTAATTGCCGTATTCCTTCAAGCAAGGGTTTTACTGCTTCAAACGCAGCACCAAGGCTCGATCCTTGCCTTACGGCATGGAATGCGAGGAACACATCTTACGCCTCTGTTATTATTTTTCTTGGAACTGCAAAAAGCAATTCCTCCATTGTGTGGTCCTTCAGAAGGCCGATTTCCCCCCATTCGAATTTTTTCTCCATTTGAGTTTTGTACATGGTTTTATTCCCCCCATATACCCCCTCTCTTTGGAAGGTGTTTTGAGAACATAAGGTCTATATATACGTTTCGTGCACCAAGGGAAACTATCGTGGTTAAAATCGTGTTTTTTGATAATAAAAGTAGATAAAAAATAACAATTACGGTTCAAGCACAACCTTCATCGCCTTTCCTGAATCTAAAGCCTCGAAACCTTTTTCAATATCTTTAAGCTTGAATTTGTGTGTAATAAGCTTCTCAAGAGGTACTTTTTTGCTTTTCAAAAATGAGGCTGCCTTGTACCAGGTATCAAACATTTTGCGTCCGTTTATCCCATTTACTCTAAATGCACCAAATACGATTTTGTTGATATCAACTTCAACAGGACCTTTGAATACGCCCAGTATGCTTGCCCTTCCACCGGGTCGTAAACAAGAAAGCCCTTCATTAAGCGCAGGTCCTGCACCGCTCATTTCAAGGAATACGTCTGCTCCTTGAGGTAGGAGTTTTTTCACCTGCTTGACCGCATCTCCTTTTGATCCGTTTACTAGGTGGTCTGCACCAAATTTTTTTGCAAAATCAAGGCGGAATTCATTATGCCCAACCATAATAGTATTTTCCGCACCTGCTGCCTTGCAAAGAGCAACTGCGCACGTGCCGATAGGCCCATCTCCAAATATTACGACATTTTTTCCAGCAACTTCGCCGTCAAAAACAGTGTGTACTGCGTTTCCTAACGGTTCTTGTGCAGTCGCAACCCAGTGAGGGACCTTTGAATCATTTTTCCATGCGTTGCGATAGGGGAGTTTCATATATTCAGCAAATGTTCCGTTCGTATCTACTCCTAAAATCTTGACGTTTTCACAAATATGCTCATTTCCAGTTCTGCATTGGTAACAATAACTGCACGATATATGTGTTTCGGCAGAAACGTGGTCTCCTATTTCTAAGCCTTTAACATTTTTACCGCATTCAACGATTTCGCCAGAAACTTCATGGCCGAATATATAGGGGATATTTTTCCCGATTCGCGTTTGCGCCCAGTTGTCCCATTCATAAATATGGCGGTCTGTTCCGCAGATTGAAGTTGCCTTTACCTTGATAAGCACTTCATCTTCATTGATTTTTGGAACGTCTGCTTCTTGTACTTCAAGTCCTTTCTGAGGCTTTGTTTTCCAAACAGCTAGCATGGACATATCTTTCAACCGGACTTTAAAAATATGCGTGGAACTAAGTAATTATGAATCGTCTTCTTGTTTTGTTCATTAGCCTTTGTTTGCTTGGTTGTTTACAAACCCAAAATGGCCAAACCTCGAATGTTCAAGTCATAAATAATTCTTCTCAAAATGCCGTTGAAAAAATCCCTTCTCAAATTCAAAATAGCTTTTCCAATGATTCAGTTCCTCTTACAAATGCTTCTAACTTTTCCATCTCTGCCCCATCTAATCAAATCATAAACAGCTCTACACCTCTTCCAAGTATCTCTCAAGCAAATTCGTCGTCTTTTTCTAAACAACCACGTATTCGTTCATTTACCTATCAATTGCAAAACGTTGACCCTAAGGCTTTACGAAATTCAAATTTTGATTTGGTGATAATTGATTATTCAAAAGACGGATCTGATGAAGAACGTTTTACGCTGTCCGAAATTTCCTTTATGAAATCCGGCTCTCACCCTAAGCTTCTTTTAGCGTACATGAGCATAGGGGAAGCGGAAGATTACAGGTGGTACTGGCGTTCAAGTTGGGATGAAGATGGTGATGGGATGCCTGATGTCAACGCCCCTTCCTGGCTTGGGCCTTCAAATCCTGATTGGGAAGGAAATTACAAAGTACATTATTGGGACCCGCAATGGAAAAAAATTATTTTTGGTACAAGGGAAAGTTATCTAGATAAAATTATCGATGCGGGGTTTGATGGAGTTTATCTTGACATTATTGATGCATATGAGTTTTGGGGAGATGAAGAGAACAATGAGCCCGTTCGTCCGTTTGCCAGGCAGGACATGATTGCATTTGTTAGGGAAATTTCAAATTATGCACATATTACCCGATCTAAACCCGATTTTCTCATCGTTCCACAAAACGGGGAGGCACTTGGGGCTTCTTTAGAATATCTGGATGCCGTTGATGGAATTGGAAAAGAGGATACATGGTATATGGACAACGATCCAAACGATCAATCTATTACAAACGAGGTTCTTACTAACCTTGATAGGTTTAGTTTGGCAGGAAAATTTGTCCTTTGTACGGATTACGTCACCGAGTCACACAAAATCGATGATTTTTATGCGAAAGCGGTTGCCAAAGAATATGTCCCTTATTCCACTGTTCGTGAACTTGATACGCTTACGGTCAATACGGGTCATGAGCCCCAATAACTCAAAAAGAGCGGTTAAAAAATCTAGTCTTTGAGTATTTATCAGGGATTGTATGAATACTCAGCTTCAAAACGACTTAAAAGCAGAACTTGAACAGTTGGCATCACAAAACCTTCTATGGAATCCAAAAACCCTTGAAGGTCCTTCTTCAGCTCGTTCACAAGTCGCAGGTAAAGAAGTAGTTATGCTTTGTTCTAATAATTATCTTGGCCTTTCAACCCAACGTCTTTTGAAAAAGGCGGCAAAGGAAGCTATCTTAAAATATGGTGCCGGTTCCGGTTCGGTTCGTGCTATTGCAGGAACGATGGACTTGCATTTGAAGCTTGAGGAAACTATCGCACGTTTCAAAAAAACCGAGGCGGCCCTTTACTATAATTCAGGTTTTACTGCAAATTCAGGTGCTATCCCAGCACTTCTTCGCGAAGGAGACATCGTTATTTCCGATTCATTGAACCATGGAAGCATTATTGATGGCGTTCGTTTGACCAAGGCGGAACGAATGGTGTATCAACATTGTGATATGGCGGATTTGGAGGTTAAGCTGAAAGAAGCACAATCGAAGAACCCCAAGCGCATTTTCATTATTACCGATGGCGTATTCTCGATGGACGGGGATATTGCACCCTTGGATAAAATCGTTTCGTTGGCACAAACCTATAACGCCTGTACTTACGTTGATGATGCGCATGGGGACGGGGTTTTAGGTGAAGCAGGACGCGGGATTGTAGATCATTTTCATTTGCATGGAAAAGTTGACTGTGACATGGGGACTTTTTCAAAAGGTTTTGGGACCATGGGCGGATACGTTGCAGGTAGCAAAACGCTTCGAGAGTATCTTTTGAACAAATCGCGCACGTGGCTTCTTACCGGATCACATCCATTAAGTACAGTGGCATCAAGCATTGCAGCATTGGAGTTGCTTGAGAAAAGCGATAAGCTTGTCAAGAAGCTTTGGAAGAATAGGAAATATTACGTTAAGCGTGTCCAAGAACTTGGTTTTGATACGGGTTTCAGCCAGACACCTATCGTTCCTTTGATGACCTATGATGAAGGAAAGGCACGCCAGTTAAGTGAACGCCTGTATGCTGAAGGCGTTTACGCACTCCCGATTGTTTATCCGATGGTTGCAAAAGGAAAGGCACGCATTCGAACCATGATCCGAGCAGACCTTTCACGTGAAGATTTGGACTTTGCCATTGAGAAAATCGAGAAAGTCGGGAAGGAACTTGGCATTATAAAATAGCCTCTTTATTCTTTCTTCGGGTTGTATGGCACTTACGCAAGCACAGAGAGCACAAGTAGATCGACAATTAGCATTTCATAGGCATACTACTTTTACTACTGCACTTCAGGTTGAGTCTTTGGCTCTTCCAAATTTTTCACTTATTTCAGGGGTTTTTCGTGCTGACATAATGGCATCTTCGCAAAAAACAGGCGAATTTCTCGTACGAAATCCTTCGTTTTATCAAGGTAAACATACCTTGGATATGGGTTGCGGCTCAGGACTGCTTGGAATTGTTATGCTTTTGAAAGATGCGCACAAAGTAACATTTGCAGATTTTTCTCCTTTTGCCATTTCAAATACGAACCTTAACTTAAGGAGATTAGGTCTTGTAGCCCGCGCTGACGTTTTATTAAGCGACTTATTTGAACATGTCTCTGGCCGTTTTGATTTTATCGTTTTTAATCATCCGTTTTTTGCTGACGTACTTATCGAAGGGGTTCCTGTTTCTGCAACGATGCTTGCGCCTCCTTCTCTTCTAAGAAGATTTCTTGAGCGGGCAAAAGAATATTTGAATCCTCAAGCACCAATTCTTATGCCTTTTTTGCATATGGCAGGAGAAGAAAACAATCCGGCATCAGTTGCACCTTCATTTGGTTTCACCGTAGAAGAAGTTCATAGGGAAACGCTTGACACCAAAAACGTCCAGATCGGCGATTTTTCGATTTATGTTTTACGACTGGTTTAAATTTTACTTAGAATCATGTATTTTATTACTTTTTCAAAAGACTCATTCACTATAACAAGGGAGTATTTTTGGTCGCAGAGGTTTACAAAGGAAAAAGTCTACGCGTACTTCAATTGGGTTTCAAAAGAAAAGCTTTCGTTCATTCCGCTTGCTTGCTATGAATTTGCGATGATGGTTAGGATTAGGGAGTAGCCAAAATGTTCTTCAACGCCTTAACAAACCCTTCAATATCCTGATCGACATCATGTCTAAGAGAAATTCGTAAACAGGTATTTGTGGGTTTGTCCGGTCTCTTATAGTTCCAAGGCAGATCGTCAATAACACTCACGGCATACCCTTCTTTGAGGAGTTCTGTAGCAACTTCGTTTGCAGGTTTTTTTGTTTTAATAACTAGGTAGTTAGGTAATTTTTCTGCTGCTTTTTGAGTTCTTTTAATTGCCACTTGCAAGGGAGCTTGATAATCGCTTAAATTTGCGACCCCAAATCGAACGTCACATCTCTTTAGTCCATCTTTTAGTCTTTTGTTTAACCCTTCAAGATCTTTTCTTATTCTTTCAAGACCATACTTCATGGTTTGTTGAGCTGCATGTGCAAGAGAGCGTATTTCTGGTAAGGACAAAGTTCCTTGAACATCTTCCCATTTGTCTCCTATTTTTCTTGAAAATAATTGGAATTTTTGTGCTACTTGAGGATTATTTGCAAGAAATGCTTCAACCTCAATTCGTACTGTATCATCCATACACGCAATTCCAATCGTAGGTTCGGCAGCTAATCCTTTAGATGACCCTGCCAGCAATACGCCTCCATGCACGTGATGCATATCTAAAATTCCAAAACTGTGACTTACATCTACTACTGGCAATGATGCGATTCTACCAAGATTTATTTTTCTGATTTCATCAAGAGGCACAATTGCTCCGTTGAGTCTTTCAATTTGGTCAATGGGCATTATGCCAAAAGCGGTGCTTGTTGCAGCCCATGCTTCTTCATCTAACTGTTCTCTCGTTTCTGATTCTGACCAATAGTTAATTCTATCAGGATTCATCCAAGCGTACTTTTCAGCGAGTTCTTTTAATTCCTCATAACCATGTAATTTAATTTGTTTTATTTGCCCCGTTAATCTCCTTAATTCTTGCAGTAGTTTTGCATTGTCTAAGCATTCTATTCCGTAATTTTGTTGTGTAATACTTTGTAATAGTTCTTCTAATTCTGCAGTTGTTGAATTAAGAATGGTCGGGTATGATCCTCTTGAATTTCCATGATCCCAAAAGCCATAAGGGCTTATTTTTTCAGCCATTGTCAAGGGAACTATCCGTGGAACTAATCCTTTTTTGACATGACTTCCTTTAGGTTGTTTTTTACTATTATCTATCATTGCAGCAATGATTGTTAAGGCAACTAAGGTCGAAGAATTTCCAAAAATAACGTTTTGTCCATCACCACTGCCCAGGAATAATTCTTCAATTGCCATTTGTGCGTGTAAGAAATCAGATCTTCTTTCCACTCCAGGCCTTCCTTCTTTTTTTGATTTCATTATTTCAAGATACGTTTCCTGTGCAACCCGGTGATTTTCATCAGTTGCCCGCACGCCTTTAGCCCAGTCAAAGTATCTGCTTTGGTCAAACTGATATGCACTAAATCTCTTGTCCCCAGAGTGAGGATGTACTCCGTTGCAGACACGGCAGGCATCGTGTGCCAATTTAACCATGCATTTACATATATTAACATATAATTAAAAAGAGTAAAGTAGGGTCATAATTTTATTATTTTATAATAATAGGTTCAATTACGAGTGCCGGTTTGTCTTGTCCGCCATACCCTACGGCGTTTAGTACATTTGGTTTTACTAAGACGCCAGTGTTCTTTTTTGCAGCTTCTTTTATTGCGGGAGCAGCCTGTTCAATTACTCTTTTTTCAGCTTCCGGAAGGGATATTCTTTTTCGAGTCGCATCAAGTGCTACAATCGGTTTCAAATCCCCCAGCTTATTATCTTTTTCCATTTCATGTTTAAGTTTTTGGGCAAGCCATAATGAACGTAATGTCCTATCCATAGCACAATCTTTTGCTCGTGAATTTCCTATTTTTTTAAGTAATCTTACAGTATCGAATTCTCCTCCTTCTAACATTTTAGCAGCATCTGCAGCTTGAGCTAAATGAACTAATTCAACCATATGTCTGAAAAGAATTTCACGCGCTTGTCTGTCTGTTGGAAGTCCACCAATTATGACCGGGCCTGGAGTATCAATTGTTATTTTTGAATTTACGAACAGTCCATTAAGAATTACTGGTCCGTTTGATCTAATCGTAATACTTGAATTAATTAGAACCATGTTTCCATTACCAGAACCTTGAATTGTTGTCCCGTGCCCTTGTTCAGTCACTTGCATTGCTTGTGAATTTCCAAAAAACCGTTCAAAATCTTTTACCATTGAATTGGGTGCCCGTAGATCTGCGGGCAATAGGATTCTTTTAGGTCCTAGAAGAGTCATTTTACTCCCTCCTTTCATTTTCTAGAAGTCTTCTGGGCTCTACAATCGGCTGAACTTCAATGGGTGAATTTCTATTCTCAGGGTGTATATTAACTAAGACACCTTCCCCACTTCGTACTCCTTCTGCGATAGGTCTTGCATTTTGTACGGTTATCTCACGTGCAACAGCATCTAATTCTTGAGGGGGAGGTAAAAGTCTAGACTTTCCTTGGAGTAATTTCCTCATGTCTGGAGCGTAATGTCCGTTTCCTCTTAGTTGGTGATATAAATTATTTGCAACTGATGCGGATTGTATTGCAAAATCTCCGCCCTCTTGGGAAAGTAATTCTGGAGAAAGCCCACCATTTACAAAATTAAGTCTTCCCATCTGTCCGACAACATATGGCCTTAGTGCGCGTGTTCTTTCAAAATTACCTGCTAAGTCTTTATCCATACCAACGAGTCTTGCAGCATCTAGTACTCCTTGGTCTGCACTTTGATGCATATCAAGAATTTGGTTTGCAGTTACGTCTAGTGGTTGAATCCCAAACCCATATCCACGTAGCATCTGATTAATTTGTTGTAAAAATAAAAAAAATTGTTGAGGGTTTCTTCCTAGCCCACGGGAAAGACTTAAGAAGTCAAATCCTGGCATTTGACCCCCTAGGTTTATTGTAATTGGCCCATTAAATACGAAATGATTGACAGTTTTTTGTCTTCCAATAACGCGTGCATTTGATGATCCATGAACAATTACATTTCCAGTAACATCTGAATTGCCAAATGCATTAATCATTTCTCCTCCCTTAACAAATTTTTTTGATACATGCTTTTGTGGTCCAGAATAAGTTAGTTGTTTATGAGTCATTTTCTTCACCTAAGTAATTTTCTTTGTGCTTGAGGCCCTTCAAGCATCGGTCTTCGAATAACTGGGGGTTTGATAATTATTGGCCTTTTTTCATGAACTCCTCTTGCAATTTGTGGCATATATGCTGGAAGAATATCTTGTCGGGCCTGTTCTAATACGCGCGGCGTTGGTTGATGCCTTGATCCTTCTTGTGCATATCTTGTTATTGCTTCAAGAAATGCGGGATTCGTATACATTTGAGTATACACTTGACGAGTCACGGCAAGAACCTCCAGCGCATATTGCATTGCGACCATATACTGTTTTTGCCACATTTCCATCGGGATCATCCGTTGATCCTGTTCTTTATTTGCAATATGTGCAAGTACTGCTCCACCTATCCCCTCTCTACCTTCTGTTACGTCTATTGGGATTCCAAGTTGGCCTGCCATTGCTCTAACATTATTTATCATTGCATCATATGTTCCGTTAACTGCCTGCCATTTATCGCTAAATCTTGAGAAAATAATCGGTTTTCTTGTTGAACGTAATCTAATTTCTGCCTGCATAAGGTCTTGAGCGGCTTTTTTCAAAATCTCGTATCGATCTGGACCAGAATTATAAACACGTGCTAGTTCTTCAAACGAAGGACATTTTGGTATAAACGGCGCCATATCTTTTAGGAACGAAGGCGCACCAACCGGGTATCTTTGATTTTTAGCATATTCCATCATCATTTCAATTATTTGGAACGGAGGTTGATAGGACATAAATCCCATGGGGTTTACTCCTAAAAATGGAGTTTGAAAACCACCGGTGTTTGGAGGGAGTATTAATCCTTGATTTCGACCCCATTCTTCTCCATCATTATTATTTGCCATTCTTTTCACCACAAAGTGTTGTAAAATATGACAAACTTATGCCAAACCCCGTTTTGCAACGGTTCATTAGTACCATTGTGGAACGGTTTTACTTCAGGACTTTCTTCAAAGTTCTAGCTAACTCATAATATTTTGATATGTCGTGCCTGAAGGATATGCGTAAAAGAGAAGGATTATTTTTTTTTTGAATACCAACATTGATGCATTTTTGAAGAAGTTTAACTAAATTATTTATTGTAGTTATCCTTGCCTTTTGTGTACTATGAAAAATTAGAATTGCTATAGGAATTTGAGAATGCCCTTTAGTTACATAAACCTCAAAACTTCATTCAAAATAGGGAGCAATTTCTTTTCCGCCTTTCGAAGCAGCTCGCTGCATGTGCTTTCACTAATTCCTATTCTTTGTGCGAGTTCTTCGATGGAGACCTTCTTTGGCTCTTCGTAATAACCATAACGGCAGGCAAGGTCAAATACTTCTTTTTGCCTGTCAGTCAAACTTTCTGAAGCACTGCGCATTTTAGTAAACCCTGAAGTATGAAACGTTTCAAGGTTGAGTGTTTCCTTGCCCTCAAGCAGCCGTTTTGATTTAATTTTAACGTCATATCCTTTTTCAGAAACAAGGTCAATGTATTCTTTAAGACTTTTGAAATTGGGTGCAATCATAGTAACTTTATCGACACCTTCTTCACTCCAGGTCGGCTCAATCCAAACAGTCCCGCTTTTTGCAATACTTGGTGCACTGGAACTTTGTCTTGTTTGACGAACTGAAAGTTGAGTGGTTGTTGGGCCGGAAAAGAGAACGTGCACGTCTTTAATGTGCTTATGTGCCCGCATGACTTTTATGACGTTTTTTACTTCACTTGAATCTACTTCAAAGATGTTCGTTACCGTCCGTTCGTCGCTTCCAACGGTTTTGATCCATTTAACGACAAGTCCGCGAAGTTTATCGCAGGTATCAATACTAATGCAATCATGCATTTGCTCAAGTTCAATAATGAGTGGAGTCTCATCAGGCATAGGTATAGTTATGAACGGAGTATTTATATGTATTTTCATACTGTTCTTTTGCAAAGAGGTTACTAATAACTACTCCCAGTCTGGACAGGTCACATCTTCTTCATAACTTTTAAGAAGAGGGGCATAAGCTTACTTTCCGCTTTCCTTAAGTGCTCGGCAACGGTTGCCTTGTCAATCCCAAGATGCACGGCCAACTCATCAAGCGTGATTTTCTTTGGAGTATCATAGTATCCTGCATTGCACGCCCGTTCAAAAATATCAAATTGCTTTTCCGTAAGCATCCCCTTTGCCACTTTCATTTCCAAAAACCCTGAGGTCTTGAACGTTGCTAAACCATTAAGCTCAGGTTCGTGCAAAAATGTTTTCGAGCGTAATTTGACGTCATAATCTTTATGCTCTGACATTTCACCTATGATGTCCTTCATATCATTAAACGTTGGCGAAAGTACCATAATTTTGTCTGTTCCTGAGTGGGTAACAGTTTGGTCAACATGACCGGATTTATATTTATGGAGCACGTGGATTGCCATTGCATTGTATTTTGATACAATTTTTACCATTGCCATTTTGGGCGTGAGGATGAACACTTCTACTCGTTTTACCAAAGAGTGTTTTTTGATGAAGTCAATGTCCTTTTTGGGGTCTGAGGATTGGATATACGCGATGTTCGTAATAAATCCATCCTTGACTTCTGCGGGGGTGCAGGTAATTTTACAATCAGGATTATGTTCAGTAGCTTCGCAGGTCCAGCAGTGGTGGCTTATTTCAAGCTCATAAAGAAGCGGTTTGTCCTGCATGAATTTTTTCAAATCATCATAACTATTTAATCC
>CAYSWK010000029.1:0-14405 GCA_964434735.1 Microcaldota archaeon
AAATGGAATAAACAAAAATACAACGGACGTATTGCAACACAGATTGTCAAAGCCCCGACTTTTTGGCGTGCTGAAGAATACCATCAGAAATACTTCATGAAGCGCGGCGGCGGGGCGTGTCATATTTAGGGTTCGTGGATCGTTTAGAGTTTCGGGTTTTCAGTTTTGGGTTCCCTGTTTCATTAATTGTTTCCGGTTTCGTGTATGTAATCCCTTTGCGGTTTTCATCTCACTCAAAGCGGTTTATAACTTTTGGCTGTCCATTTTTCTTATGAAGTATGTGCGCAACAAAAGCATGAAATACTACGGTAGCATTTTTCTCAATATATTCATATTCTTGTCCCTGGCTCCTTTTCTTGGAATTTTTATCGTGAGCATCTATTCATTTTTCTTTTCCCATTATTTTGCGGGTGCCGAGCTCGTTGTTGCATTTGCATGCCTTCTTGGAATGGCCATTCTTCTTGAGTACTACCGACGGGACCTTTATCTTGTCAAGGCGCTTGAGATTACCAAAAAAGGAATTAGCGCATACCCTCTTTTTGGAGCCGCGCAGCACATCGATGGAATTAGCCGTCTTGAGTTGAGGGAACGGTTGCTTGGCGGCGCAACTGGTAATGTGCATCATGTTTTGTACCTTACGCATCCGCAAGGAGTTCTTATGGTGCTTGATGCAGATGATTTTTCCCAGTCACGAGAGTTGTTTGAATCGCTTGAACGTATAGCAAAACAGAAAATCAAGCTTACGGCGCTTACTCCCTCGTGCCAATCAGGCATGGAAAGCTGGTGGAGGCACCATCAGAAAAAGTCCTGAAAATCGCCTTCGCCAGATGACGAATAACTTATGGGCAGTTTTATAAATCAAGTCTTGCACCATTTTCATACTATTATTCATTCGTGATATTATGGTTGGAATCGTTGGATACGGAGCATATGTGCCGACATACAGGATCAAGACTTCAGACATCGCAGCCGTTTGGGGCGAAGAAGAAGACAGAATCCAAAAGGGGTTAGGAATTCTTGAAAAAGCAGTTGGTGCTATTGATGAGGATGCAGCCTCAATCGCAGTCGAATCAGGAAAAATAGCAATTGCACGAAGCGGCGTTGACCCTGTTAAAATCGGTGCAGTGTATGTAGGTAGTGAATCACATCCTTATGCAGTCAAACCAACAGCAGCAATTGTTGCAGAGGCACTCGGTGCAACTCCAGATATGACTGCAGCAGACCTTGAGTTTGCTTGTAAGGCAGGAACTGCTGGGTTGCAGATCGTCATGGGCATGGTCAAAAGTAACATGATTCAGTATGGTATGACGGCAGGTTCTGATACGGCCCAAGGAAGGCCTGGGGATGCGTTGGAATATTCCGCAGGCTCAGGTGGTGCAGCATTCATCGTTGGCCCGGCAAAGGAAAGCGTGGCAACAATAGATGCCACTTGCTCATATACGACAGACACGCCTGACTTTTGGAGGCGCCAAGGTGTTGATTATCCAAGTCACGGCGGACGATTTACGGGAGAACCAGGTTATTTCAAGCATGTGATGGGTGCAACAAACCTTCTTATCCAAAAATTTGGTTACAAGCTTGCCGACTTTGATCACGTGGTGTTCCACCAGCCGAACGCAAAGTTTCCTTTGGAAGTTGCAAAGAAGCTTGGAATCCCAACTGAAAAATTGAAATTGGGTCTGCTTACGCCCATCATTGGAAACACCTATTCAGGTGCATCGATGCTTGGTTTGGCAAACGTCCTTGACGAGGCAAAGGCAGGGGAAACAATCCTTGTTACATCCTTCGGTTCAGGTGCAGGTTCTGATTCGTTTGCAATTACTGTTACCGACAAGCTTGAATCGGTTCGAAAACGTGGACGCACGCTTCGTTCATTCATTGAGCACAAACAGTACATCGATTATGCTCAGTACCTGAAGTTTAGGGGTAAAATCAAGAAATAGTTTTTTTTGTTTTTATTATCTTCTTTGTTTCTTCAAACAATTTTTTCAAATTATCAAACGAAAGAATTTTGCGAATCGTATTTTCATCGGCCCATTTGAGTTCCTGGTGCTCGCCATCGGAACAATGTAATTCAGTTTGGGAAGTCGTTGCCAAAAAGTAGGTTGAATGCTTTTTGATTTCCTTGCCATTTTTCATGAACGAGTATGTAAGTGTCCGCTCAAAACCATCGATGAATGTCACTTGCGTTATTCCTGTTTCCTCTTCTATTTCTCGTAGTGCCGCCATTTTAAGCGTCTCGCCTCTCTCCACATGGCCTTTAGGGAATCCCCATTCGCCACGGAAGTTTTTTACTACAAGATAGAGGATTGAATTTCCTTCTTTTCGGAATATGATCGCACCTGCGGAATGCTCGTCCATATGTTCATGACACACAGAGCCGTTTTTAAACCCTTTTTTACTACATTAGTGTTGCTTTTTTTAAAGAGTTAGAATATTTCTTGCTCCAATAGTCTAGCCCGGTCAAGGACGCTGGACTTTCAATCCAGTGACCCGGGTTCAAATCCCGGTTGGAGCAAGTTTTTATCTTCTTATCGTTTCCAGCATCCCGTTTCCGGTTTTGAGAGTTTTTATCCAATGAGTATTGCAAGTGAACTGAAAATAAGAATGAGTATATGTATGAGTCTAACGTGTTCTGCTTTTATTTTTCCTTTTAATTTTGCTCCTGCAAACGTTCCAATTGCAGCACCAAGGATAATCGGTATCGTGTTTTCAAACGGTGCATCTCCTATTACAAGATGGGTGAGTGCCGAGGGCACAAGCGAGATCATGATGATTGCAAGCGAGATATGCGTGGCATCATGTGTATGATGTCCAAAGAACCGTTCAAGAATCGGCACGAGGATTATTCCACCTCCTATTCCTAGAAGTCCTGCTGACGCGCCGCATATCCCTCCTAGCACGCCATATTCGTAATCATGGTGCTTGCCTTTGGGTGTTTTCTTTGGAGCATAGAGTATGCTTAATGCAAGAAGAAGATAGGTGCTTACTATAATCATTTTATGCCAATCCTGGGGTAAAAGGGAGGTCGCGTATGCTCCTGTAATTCCGCCTATGCATGCGCCTATTCCTGCAAATAGCAATGCTTTAAGGGGGAGAGGCGGCATTTTTTTGAGTTGAACCATTCCAAGAAAGGAGATGGGAGCTATGCATACTGCTGAAATGGCAACGGCTTGGTTCGTATCCATGGAGCTTAGAATGATTAATGCGGGAACAATGAATATCCCCCCACCTATCCCAAGGATTATGGAAAGTATTCCAATTACTACTCCCAATATCATAAAAACGATTTCCACAATCATCCGTCTTCCTACCTACTCTTTTTAAATCGTTGCATCCCTTATTACATCTCTATTTTCACAACATTAGGTGACCCAATGCGATTAGTAATATCAGATCCAAAGACAGGAAAAAGCTACCAAAAAGAGCTTGATGCAAGCGCAGAAGCAGCAGTTGTCGGCAAGAAGATCGGCGATGAGCTCGATGGTTCATTAGTCGGCGCAGCAGGCTACAAGTTTGTATTGACCGGCGGCAGCGACAAGTCCTCCATCCCCATGCGTGGTGATGTTCCAGGAAACAGGAAAGCATACTTACTTTTAAGCGGTGGAACCGGCTACAAGCCACAAACTAAAGGTGCACGAAAACGCAAAGTTATCCGTGGAAACGGGTTCTCAAGCGAAATAATGCAGGTCAACTCAAAAATAGTTGCACATGATTCAGGCGCAGCACCTCTTGAGCAGCTCTTCCCAAAAGCAGCTGAGAAGAAGTAATTGGGTGCTCGTGAGTGCAGGCGGAAATAAACATTGGAATTCTTGGGCACGTTGACCATGGTAAAACAACGCTGACACAAGCACTCACCGGCAAATGGACTGATACTCATAGCGAGGAAATCAAGCGAGGTATTTCCATTCGTTTAGGTTATGCTGATTACAACGTATACCATAATTCCCAAACGGACGCATATTCCCTTAAGGAAGCAAAAGGATTTACCTTTAAGCGCAGGATTTCAATCGTTGATGCTCCTGGGCACGAAACATTGATGACTACTGTATTGGCAGCATCAAGCATCCTTGACGGCGCACTTTTTCTTATCGCAGCAAACGAGGAATGCCCCATGCCACAGACGCGCGAGCACCTGATGGTTCTTAATTCAACAGGCATCAAGAACATCGTTGTCGTTCAAACCAAGGTTGATTTGGTTTCAAAGGAAAAGGCGCTTGAAAATTATAAACAAATTAAGGAGTTTCTTAAGGGTTCGGTTGCTGAAAATGCACCCATCGTTCCTGTTTCAGCACATCATAAAATCAATATTGAAAATCTTATTGGGCTTATTGAAAAACAAGTTCCAACTCCTGCACGGGATTCAAAGGCACCGCTTCGTATTTACATCTCACGTTCATTTGACATTAACAAGCCAGGCACTGATTTGAAGGAGCTTAAGGGCGGCATTATTGGAGGTTCAATCATGCAGGGTGTCGTTTCAGTTGGCGACAAGGTAGAAATGAAGCCAGGTATTGGCAGGAAAGGCTCAAAGCCCAACCCTATTACGTTTACTATCAAGTCCCTTCGTGAGGAAAAAGATTCACTTGAAACAGCAGTTTCTGGCGGTCTTATTGCAATCGGCACGGACATAGACCCGTCACTTACTAAATCCGATAGTTTGGTTGGCGCAGTTATCGGCCCTGTTGGCGGATTGCCTGATGCAAGCGCAAGTATTAAGGTCAAATATTCACTTCTTAAACGCAGTGAGGAAAACCCGCTTTTTAGAAAAGGTGAACCTGTTGTCATGAGCGTCCATACTGCAACTTCAGTTGGAGTCATCGCAGATCTTGCAAAAGGGATTGCAACTATACAACTCAAAAACCCCATCGTGGTTGACAAAGGATTCAAGGTTGCCATCTCAAGGCGCTTTGGCCAAAGCTGGAAATTAAGCGCATCAGGAACAACCGTATAATCTTTTTTTGCATGACTATTTATTATTTGCCTTATACTTGTTTTTATGAATCTTATTCGTATTTCCTGGAACGAAGTTGATCATATTGTAAATGAGCTTGCAAAGAAGATTACGTACTCGCCAGATTGGCTCATTGGAGTTTCACGTGGCGGTTTGGTTCCCGTACGGCTTCTTTCCGATCGTTTAGGTATTTCAAGAGTAGCAATTGTTCGTGCCGAATTTTACAAATCCATGGGGGAAACCCATGATTATCCGCGTATAACTCAGGATGTTTGCGTCGATGTACATGGTAAAAAAATTCTTATTGTTGATGATGTTGCCGATACGGGCCGCAGCATTATTGCGCTTAAGGATTATTTTCGCACTAAGGGCGCACAGGAAATAAAAGTTGCGACATTCCATGTCAAACCCCATAGTGTTGTTAAGCCTGATTTTTTTGTTGAGGAAACGTCAAGCTGGCTTGCATACCCATGGGAAGTTACTGAAGTTGAAAATGAATTAAAAGAAAAAAAATAATTATTCAGTCGTAACGAGTCTCCAAGAGATTGTCCATGAGGGGGTTTGTTCAGGCGGGAAATATATCTCGGCATCATTGAAATATATTTTTTCGTCTCCAGGGCTATCAATTGTTCGTATTGCTGCTCCATATGTGTATGCTTTTGATGTGCCCGTTTGGATGATGCTTCCTTTTACGAATTCAGCTTGGAGCGGAATATCTATTCGTATCGGTATTTCAGTACGCATATTCGCACCCTTTGCCTTTTCAGGGTTGCAGTTTGATTTGAAATAATACTGAGCTTCAAAGTTAAATGGCAAATTCATCTCTAGTTTATTGTTTTCATACACGGCAATTTCAAGAGGTCGTTTGTTTCCAAATGAACTATATGCGACTGATTTTGTGTCAGGTACAAACGTTTCCTCAAAAACAGTACACCAGTTATTAATGTCCTTTGGCTTCCAATCAAAGAAGTAGGTGTTGTTTAGCGTATAGCTTATTTTTGGTTCTTGCATTTGATATTTCCAGATAATTCCAAGCGAGCGTTCTTCTTCAGTTGGAAGGACATCTTTAAGTTTTCCTTTCAGAGTTATAGTAGTCAAATACTGCCATTTTGAATGTCCGTTAAAATCCCGGTCTCCTTCTTGCACGTTCCAAAGCCTGGTTATGTCTATTACGCTTTCAGAGTTTGCGCTTGTCATTTTGCTTTTGAGAAGGTCAGGAAGCACTAACGGTTCAGCAGTGGCCTTGTCAGGAGTTTCATCCGTATCTGGTTCTTGTATGTTTGACGGCTCTTCAGCATCATCAGAAACGATCGTTTCATTATTCGTTGTTGTTTCAGGCGTTTGCGTTTTTTTCTTTGCACTGCCTGTGCATCCAAAAAGGAGCATTCCAATAATGAGGAGAACTATAATCTTGCGCATCATACTATTCTATTGTTTGGAAACCTTTTTGTATATTCTTTAAAATCCAAAAATTCCCTTCTTTGAACCCTTAGGCTCCTCATCAGCAAGTGCGCGTATCATTTCCTTTTGTTTTGCAGATAAGCTTTTTGGCACTGAAATGGAAACGATCATCCGCTGATTTCCCTTTCCTGAGCCGCGCAAGTGAGGCATTCCTTCGCCCTTGAATGTGAATTCTGTCTCGCTTTGGGTTCCTGAAGGAATAATTAATTTTCGTTTTCCAAAAAGGGTTGGGACTTCAATTTCACCGCCCAAAGCCGCAGTTGCAAAGCTTACGGGAATTTTAAGAACTAGATCATCTCCGTCCCGTTCAAAATAGTCGTGGGGTTTTACAAACACCTGGACGTATAGGTCTCCGTTACCATCAGGCCCTTCTTCTCCCCAGCCTTCGTAGCGCACTTGCATGCCTGTTCTGATGCCTGCAGGAATATCTGCCGTTATTTCTTCTGTTCCACGGACAATTCCGTTGCCTTTGCACTCGGTGCAGAGTTTTTCAAAACTGACTCCTTCACCGCGGCATGCACTGCAGGTGCCTACGGTCATGAATCTCATCATTCCCATGTTTCGTGCCTGTTGCACTTGTCCATGGCCTTTACAGGTTGCGCAGGTGTTTTTCTTGCTTCCGGGTTCCGCACGTGTGCCATTGCAATGTTTGCATTTTTTCATCTTGCGCATGGTTATGGGTTTTTTTATTCCCTTTGCCGCTTCTTCAAGCGTTATTTGTACTTCAACGCCGATGTCCCCGCCGATTTGCCGCCCTCGTCTTCCACCGCCTCCAAAAAAGGAGCTAAAGCCGCCGCCCTCAAACGGGTCGGAGAATCCAAACTGCCTAAAGAGGTCCTCCATATCCTGGAAATTTGCACCCCTAAATACGTCTTCACGGCTGTATTTTTGGCTGAATGCATCGGGGCCGTACTGGTCGTATGCCGCACGCTTTTGGGGGTCACTGAGCACTGCGTACGCTTCGCTTACCTTTTTGAATTTTTCTTCTGCATCCGGTGCCTTGTTGCGGTCGGGATGGAGTTCAAAAGCAAGTTTTCGGTACGCTTTTTTTATCTCGTCTTCGCCTGCGTTTTTTTGAACTCCGAGTAATTTGTAATAATCATCTGACATAGTAATCCCTACACGTAATCGTTTGTTTTGGTCGTTTCAACAACCGTTCTCATTGAATTGAGCATGTCAAATGCATCGCACGTTCCTGCACCTGTCCTACAGATCCTGCAGCCTTTCATATGGCGCGAAAGCGCATTGATGGTTTGCATAAGCCACATGTCATATGCGCCGCGTTCCTCCATGCTTCTTTGAATATCAAGTTTTCCTTCATCGTAATCCTTTCGCTTGTCGGGGTCGCTTAATACGGCGTACGCCTCGCTTATTTTCTTGAATTTTTCCTCTGCACGTTTTGAGTCGTTGCGGTCGGGGTGCAATTCAAGCGCGAGCTTTCGGTATGCCTTCTTTATCTGATCGGGTGTCGCATCCTTTGCAATTCCAAGAAGGGAGTAATAGTCGTTTTTCATAGATGCACGCACCAGCGATTTATACTAATAAAAAAGAAAGAATAAAAACAAGAAGATTATTTCTTCTCTGCTTTTCCGTCAACCACTTCTTCAGAGCCGGTGCCTGAACCTGGCTGTTCGGTGCCTTCGTTTGGTCCACCTGCTCCAGGTTGTCCGCCAGCACCTTGGTACACTGACGTTCCGATTTCCTGAAGGAGTTTTGTCAACGCTTCGTTTGCTTCCTTGATTTTTACAAGTTCATTTGTGGCAACCGCTTCATGGACTTTTTTCACTGCCTCTTCAACCTTTGTTTTCTGTTCAGCCGTAACCTTGTCCTTCAAGTCGTCAAGGGTTTTGTGTGCCACGTACGCAAGCGACTCTGCCTCGTTCTTGCTTTGGGCAAGCTCAAGGTTTTTCTTGTCTTCTTCGGCGTACTGCTCGGCATCCTTCATTTTCTTTTCGATGTCGCCCTTGTCCATCTTGTTTGGCGCAGTAATCCTCATTTTCTGTTCCTTGCCCGTTCCCATATCCTTTGCAGATACGTGCAAAATGCCGTTCGCATCGATGTCAAACGTCACTTCGATTTGCGGAACACCACGAGGTGCAGGAGGAATACCCGTTAAGGTAAATTTACCCAATGAAACGTTATCGCGTGCCATGGAACGTTCACCCTGCAGCACGTGGATATCCACCGCAGGCTGGCTGTCTGCCGCCGTTGAAAACACCTGGCTCTTTTTGGTTGGAATCGTCGTATTCCTTTCAATCAATTTGGTAGTGATTCCACCCATAGTTTCAATACCAAGTGAAAGCGGCGTAACATCAAGAAGTAAAATATCCTTGACTTCGCCAGCCAAAACACCTGCTTGGATTGCCGCACCCATTGCAACGCATTCCATAGGGTCAACACCGCGTTCAACCTTCTTGCCCAAAAGGTCCTCGACGAATTTTTGGACAATGGGCATGCGCGTAGGTCCGCCGACCATGATGATTTTTTCAACCTGGTTTGGTGAAAGTTTTGCATCTTTAAGCGCTTGTTCAACAGGGTGTCTGCATCGCTCAATAACAGGGCGTATCAAGTCCTCAAGCTTTGCACGCGTGAAATTGAATTTGAAATGCGTTGGCTGTCCGTTCTTTGATGCAAGGAAGGGAAGGTTGATTTCACTTGATAAAGTGGTTGAAAGTTCAATCTTTGCCTTTTCTGCAGCGTCTCGTAAACGCGTCATTGCCTGTTCATCCTTTGAAACGTCAATTCCTGATTCCTTGCGTACTTGGTCAACAAGGAATTCGGTAATGATGCGATCCATATCAGTTCCACCAAGCTGCGTATCACCTGAAGTTGATTTTACTTCAAATACGCCGCCCCCAAAGTCCATGATAGTTACATCCAAAGTTCCGCCGCCTAAATCAAAAACCAGAATTTTCATGTCCTTTCCTGATTTATCAAGGCCATATGAAAGACATGCTGCCGTTGGCTCGTTTACTAATCGTACGACTTCAAGGCCTGCGATTTCACCGGCATCTTTTGTTGCCTGTCTTTGGTTGTCGTTAAAGTATGCCGGCACAGTAATGACTGCTTTTGTTACGGGTTCGCCAAGGAATCCTTCGGCATCCTGCTTGATTTTTTGCAAAAGGAATGCACTCAATTCCTGCGGAGTATACTCTTTTCCATGCACTTTGTACTTGTGCACTGCACCCATTTTGCGTTTGAATGCCATCAATGTTCCTTCAGGGTTTGAGACAGCCTGTCGTTTTGCAGGCTCACCTAAAAGCCGCTGGCCGTCTTTAGTGAATGCCACGTAGCTTGGGAATGCTTTCCCGTACTGCGTAATCCCTTCTGCGCTTGGGATAATAACTGGTCGTCCACCTTCCAAGACAGCTGCTGCAGAGTTTGAAGTTCCTAAATCAATTCCTATAATTTTTGCCATTATGTTCACCTTTGTAGTATATTTACGATGCGATTCCGAATTTTCCTTTGGGCACATTGAATAGTGCCTTTGCAATCCTCATTTCACGAGGAGTCAACTTTACCTGTACTGTTTTTTGTACTGGATTTTTTTGCATTATTTCCATTTAGTTCCCCTCCTGTTTGCCGTTTCCGACGATTACGAGAGCATGACGGAGCACATTTCCCCTGAATACATATCCTTTTTTCAAGACCGTTATAATTTTTCCTTCGGGACCGTTTTCGCGCTTTAAACATTCGTGCGCATACGGGTCAAACGTATCCTTTGTAGTCATCGGTTCAACACCTTCCCGTTTGAGGAATGTCATAAGGTTTCCATAGAGCATCTCCATCCCTTTTCGTTGCTCATTTTTTTCCATGCTTGCAAGCGCAAGCTCAAATTCATCCACAATATCAAGGAGGCCTTTGAGCGTTTGTGCCGATGCACTCTTTACGAGTTCCTCTTTTTCCTTTTGGGTTCGTTTCCTGAAATTTTCAAACTCGGCCTGAAGGCGCATGAGCGTTTCTTTTGAATGTTTAAGTTCCGTTTCGCATCCATGTGCTTTATGCTCATGGTGTGCATGTTCTTCCTTGGGCGTTTCAGGCTTGTCCTCAAGCAAGTCTTTTGCTTCCTGCATTACTTTTTTGCGCACATCTTCCATAAAACCATCTATTTTCAATTTTAATTGGTTTTTGATTATTTTAACAATTTATTAAATATCTACAAAGTATTTTTAAATATATCGGTGTTTGTTTAATGCTATGGAGGATTACAACCGAAAAATCATCCTTGTCTTCCTTAATCGTCGTGAAGAGAGTACGCTTGACGAGGACATCGCCTGGATATGCAAGGTCCTTGGGTTTGCTGACGATGAAAAGGATTTGGCAACGTTTATTTTTAAGGAGATTTTAACTGCCTCGCGCACCCTCCAGGGAGTTACTAGTAAGGAGATCGCAGATAAAACGAGAGTTACCCAGGCGGCAATTATTTACCATCTTAATCTTTTTATGCGATCCGGCATCGTCGTGAAGAACGGACGGCTCTATGCATTACGGGCTCCAACGCTTGATGAAAGCCTCGAAGAGCTTGAGATGGAAATGGTCAATAGGATTCGAAAAATAAGGACGGTTGCAAAACGGATTGATGGATCGATTTAGTCCTTTGCGCATGTTGCGATGATTTCTGAAAGAACATTCGTTTCCGCAACGTTATTCGGTTTTTTTGCAAGCATTACGCGTTCAAAACCTTCAATCGATGGTCTTTCTTCAGCATCGGGTAGGTGGGTTGACCATATCACAAGTCCAGGACGTATTTCTTCAGGGAGTTGTTTCCAGTTTTTAAGAAGTTCAAATCCTTCGCGTGATTGTGTGTTCAGCCAGTTGAGGTCTGAGATAAAAACGTCAAAGTCTCCTCGTTCCATGCGCATAATTATTTCAGGAATGGCATTATGATCAGGTACAAACATTTGATCTAGTGCTGCATCGAATGTTCTAAGCACTCCCTTCAATAAGAATCTTCTGAAAAACAATAAATCGTCAGGATTATCATCAAGAACTAAAACACGTATTCTTCGTTGTATTCGTTCAATAATTGGCGGAGGCAATTGGTTTGCAAGTTCAGGCGTTTTTCTGTCTAGTCGAGAAGGAGGATTTGTTAAGGTACTTGCGACAAGCGCCATAGTTGTACTTAATAGTCTGGTAAGGTTTAAGAACCTGCAGTAATGGCAACCATATTCCATTTGAAATGATTTTCAAAACAAAACAGAAGTCTATATATACCCTCACTTTGTCATTTTTCCTTATGTCCATTGCAATACAGGATGATTTGGTTCTTTTGCAAAAATCAAAACAAAAGGATAAGGTCATTCTTGCACTCGAGGAACGAGGATTTTGCGTTGCACTTGTTGAAAGCGGGAAGACAGAAAAAAAGGAAGCCCGCAACATTGAAGACTTCAAAGAAATGGTTGACAAATCAAGCGTTTCTTGGGTTGATTACGTCGTAAATGATATTAAGAAGGATTCGCCAAAAGCAGCCCAGGCGATGGGATTTAGCGAGTCTTTAGTTACGAGTGTTCTTAAGAATAAGCGAAGCGGGTATGAAGATTTTGACAATGAACTTGGGATTATGCTTCCCGCAATTATTGTTGACGGATTCAAGGTAACGCTTCAACCTCTTGTTATCCTTATAAAAAACGGTCTTGTGCTTACGTTGCATACTACTGAATCCAAACGATTTTTCAGGTTAAGGCGTTATGCAGAAACGTTTGTAAAAAAAATAAAGAAGAATTCGCTCCCTTCGGATAAATTGACCATGGTGCTTATCCGTATCCTTGATGAAAATAATGGCAGGAATTTTGACCATTTACGCGAGATTGAAGAAAAGTCAGACAAGTTGAGTAGTAAGCTTGCAGATGCGACCATTTCACGTTCCATCATTGGCCCCGAAATTCATGACATGAAGCATGCGCTTATAACCTATTTGGGCGGTTTGTGGGCAGTTATCGACGTTCTCAACGCGCTTCGGTATGGGGATCCGGAATTATTGACCGATGATCCAAAAATTCTTGCACGGTTAGGAGGTCTTGCCGCAGAAGTGAATTTACATATTGGCCTCACTGAACATCTTAGTCAAGTTCTTGCAAGCGGCCTTGAAGTTCTTCAAAGCATTTACAATAATCAGCTTCAAATCCTTAATAACAAGCTTGCCTTGCTTGTAGGGTACTTGACCATTCTTGGTACGGCGGCAATGGTCCCTAACACGCTTGCGACCGTGCTCAGCAATCCTGTTTATGATTTGCATCCATCTGATATGTGGTGGTATACTGCATTGATTATTGGTTCAACCATTATTTCTACGGCAGTTGCATATGGATGGGTTAAATCAAAAGGTTTGTTGCCCTCAAGGCCGGATGCATAATATACTTAAATCTCATGTGATTTTGGGTACTATGGCACCTCAAAAAAGCAAGGCCCAGGAACTTGATCCAAAAGTTAATGGTTATCATTTTGTCGAGAAGGAAAAGAAGCACGTTGATGTTTGGCGGTACAAGCCATACAACTGCGTTGTGAAAGTCATTGACGTCATGACTGGCCGTAAAATTATCGTTCTCAATGAAGATCAGGCAAAAGGACATGACATTTATTCAGGTTATCGCACTCAGGTTAATTTTGGTAAAAAATCTTTTGTAGCAACTGTCGATACATCAAGCCAACTTGTCAAGCATGGTGAAGTCGGAGTTTTTCGTGACGTTGCAAAGGAGTTTGATTTCCATGACGGAGATCAGGTCGAACTTGTTCACCTTAATCGTCCGGATTCAATCGCATGCATTAAGAAAAAACTTGACGGCGGGTCGCTTTCTGACAAGGAAGTTCAGACTGTTGTTGATGAAATAATGAACAATGAGCTTTCAGAGGCCGAAACATCTGCATGGGTTACTGCCGCATATATTAGAGGTTTCACTGATGACGAAATTGTTGCACTTACGTATGCAACCATGAATTCCGGGCAAAAACTTAATCTTGGTAAAAAAGTGGTTCTTGACAAACATTGTGTAGGGGGCGTAGCAGGAAATCGGACTACGATGGTCGTAGTCCCCATGATCGCTGCTGCAGGGTACTATATTCCAAAAACATCTTCGCGTTCCATTACGAGTGCCGCAGGAACTGCGGACACGATGGAAACGCTTGCCGAAGTCACATTCAGCATCGAGGAAATGAAAAGTATTGTCCTCAAATCCTATGGTGCAATGGTGTGGGGTGGAGGTATGGCGCTTGCCCCTGTTGATGATCGTTTGATAAAAATTAGGCATCCTCTTTCGCTTGACCCTGAAGGAATGCTCTTAGCAAGTATTCTAGGCAAGAAAAAATCGGTCGGTGCAACCCACGTTCTTATCGATATCCCTGTGGGCCGAGGTGCAAAGATTGCTTCTGTTGAACGTGCACAACAGCTTGCCCAGCACTTCAAGGAAATCGGAAAGCGTATTGATATGAAAATGGAAATTATCATTACTGATGGCGCTGAGCCCGTTGGCAACGGCATTGGCCCGGGCCTTGAATGCTTTGACGTTCTTTCGGTTCTTTCAGGGAAAGGTCCCGAGGATTTGCGCCATAAATCCATCGTAATGACGGGGAAACTTCTTGAGTCGGTTGGTGCATGCTCTCCTGAGAATAGTTATGCTGCTGCTGAAAAACTTATTACCTCAGGAAAAGCGCTTAAGAAAATGAGGGAAATCATTGGACTTCAAGGAGGTAATGAGAACGTGAAGCTTGATGACCTCCCTATTGGCAAGTATACATATGATTTCAAGAGCAATACAAACGGACAAATTTTCCATATTGACAATAAGGCAATGTCAAAAATTGCACGTATTGCCGGAGCTCCCCGTGATAAGGGCGCAGGAGTATATCTTCATAAGACTCGAGGTGCGCGAGTTACGCGTGGCGACAAGATATTTACTATCCATGCGGAAAGCGAATCAAAACTTTCCTTTGCAGTAAAGGCACTTGAGGACCTTGAGCCTGTTGAAATGAGGAAAATGCTGCTTGAGACGATACA
>CAYSWK010000030.1:0-14363 GCA_964434735.1 Microcaldota archaeon
TGATGGTGTTGCACGCATTCAAATTACACGCGGGGTTGGCCCAAGCGATCAAAAGCCTGCCCATCCGACGGTTTTAGTGACGGTTAAACCACTTAATCTTCCATCAGAATATGCAACGGGAGTTTCCTGCGCAACCTACCAACGGCTTGCACCTCACCAAGGCGTTAAATCGACAGATTATCTTTTTGCCCTTCTTTCAAAAGACAGGGCGCAAAAGGAAGGGTTCAACGACGTTATCTTTTTTGATGAGAATAAGAACATTTGCGAAGCGAGCATGGCAAGCGTTTTCATCGTCAAGGGCGGCGTCCTTCTTACGCCTCCTCTTACACAAGGCATTTTGCCAAGCATTACGCGCGCGTATGTTATTTCACTCGCACGTCAGCACCAGATTCCTCTTGAGGAACGAACGGTTTCAAAGCTTGAACTCATTTCAGCAGACGAAGTATTCATGTGTGCATCGGTTCGTGAAATCGTGCCTGTTACGAAGGTGAATTCAATTGTTATCGGTAATGGTGCGGCAGGCACTATGACCAAACAGCTTATGGATTTGTACAAAAAGGAAGTATATTCTATTCTTTCTGCACACCCGTAATTCGTCGTTTAGTCCGTTGATTATTTCCTTCTTTTTCCTTTATTTTACCTTTTTACAACTTTATTTGCCCAAAACCCTCTACGCCGGTGCCTGAAAATTTGATGGTAAAATATGGGTTTCTTTACCGTCAGAGCGCTTCGACTGTGCGATACCTTTATAAAGTCTATTACTCTAAGTTAGTGTTCACCCGTAAGTTTCTGGGTAACAATCCAGTAAGCTAGGGTAATTAATCTCTCCGAAACTTTGGAGAAACTAAACAGTCGTTCTTGTACCTACAAATAAACTCTTGGGTATACGGAACTGACTTTATGCGTGCGAAGAGATGACATGATACTAACGAGTATCTTCGAATAACAAAGGAAGAAGTGATTTTTCCAAGTAAGAAAATAGTTATAGAAGTATGCTTGTTACTTTACGCCATGTAGTGGATGACCTGGCTTATGTTCGCAAAGTCCCGTGGTAAGCTGCGAAAAGTCTGGGGTAGGTGCACGCAACCTTTGATCCCAGAATCGGACCGCGCACCTCTTGAATAAAGAGGTGCAGCAACCCTTCGAAATGAAGCGTCTTAGTAGAGGGTGGAAGAGAAAGCAATTGCGATTTGGTGAGTATCAGCGAGAGAAAACCAAAGAGATCACACTGAATTCCTTGTAGTAATGCAAGGGAGATGTGGTGGGGATAACCAGATACGTGAACCGAAGTCTGCTGGAAAGCAGTGCCATAGCGAGTAATAGCCTCGTAGGTGAAATGTATAGGGTATGATCCAAGAAGAGTAGCATCTCCTGAGTAGGAGATGTGAAGACGGGTGTATCAACACCTAAATCTAAATATGCAACATAAGACCGATAGCGAATGAGTAACGCGAGTGAAGGTTGAAAAGAACCCAGTGATGGGGTTGAAAAGATCCTGAAACTACATGGTTACAGAATGATAAGGCGTAAAAGGGTTGACCGCTTTGGAAGTTTCCAATCGCAAGGTTGGTTTCGACAAAGCGTACCAGCGTCTTATCTTTCTTCTCGAAGCAAGAGCCAAGGAGTTATGGGGCGTGGCGAGACGAAAGTCGAAGCGAAAGCAACAGCTCGCACGCAAGGAGGAGCGACCTTTTAATCAGGGTTTAGTCACTCCCTATAGACCCGAAGCCATTGTGATCTACGCCTAGGCAGGATGAAGCCAATCTGACGATTGGTGGAGGTCCGCAACCAGTGCTGGTATATTCCGTTTGGGTGACCTAGGTGTAGGGGTGATAGTCCAGTCGAACGTGGCGATAGCGGGTTCCCTCTGAAATGTCCCTCAGGACAGCGTAGCTCGAGACAGATCTGACGGTAGAGCACTGATTACCGAGAGCGGCCTCGAAAGGGGTCACTTGGTTCTCAAACTCCGAATGTCAGTTCGTCGTAGACAGCTGCAGTCGAGTTTTACGGGGTAAGCTTGTAAGCTCTTATGGGAACGACCATACGAGAGGTTAAGGACCCTAAATGCAGATTAAGTGTTAATCGCAAAGGAGTGTCCACTCAAAAACAACCGGGAGGTAGGCTTAGAAGCAGCCATCCTCTAAACAACGCGTAATAGCGGACCGGTCTAGAGTGCACATTCTGAAGATTCACGGGGCTAAATCTGCTTCCGATACCTCTCCTCACGAAAGTGAAGAGTAAGGGGGCGATCGGGTTGCACAGAAGTCGGGCAGTGATGTCCGATGGAGCGACCTGAAATGAATATCTTGGTGTAAGTAACAGCATATCTGGGTGAGAATCCCAGGGACCTAATAGAGTACGGTTTCCTCAGCCATGTTTGTCAGCTGAGGGTTAGTCGATCCTAAGATCTGCGGTAACTCCAAAAGATCGAATCGGGAAGCTGGTTAATATTCCAGCACTATATTGGTAGGTGCGGCAACGCAAGCTATGTTTCTGACGTTTTTGGATCGGTTGTGCCGCGTAAGCGGTCTGTAGGAGGTAAAGCTGTGGAGTCTTATTATGAGGAGAAGCAGCCGAAGGCCGAAGGAGTAATATGATCTAGTCCAGGAGCCCATGAAAAGGAAGCATAGAACGATCCAGTATATTCGTACCAAGAACTAATACAGGTACTCAGGCTGAAAAGGCCAAGGTCTGTCAGGAGAATCTAGGTAAGGGAATTCGGAATATTAGCCCTGTAACTTCGGAATAAGGGGTGCCTTTGCGTGAGTAACGCGAAGGTTGCAATAACCAGGGGATAGCGACTGTTTACCAAAAACACAAATCATCGCAGGGCCTAACGGCTGAGTACGATGGTTGACGCCTGCCCACTGCCAGTACCTGAACACCCGGTTCAACGGGGAGAAGGGCTGGTAAAGAGCGGGGGTAACTCTGACCCTCTTAAGGTAGCGTAATACCTCGCCGCTTAATTGGCGGCTTGCATGAATGGCGTAACGACTTTCCCACTGTCCCTATCTAGAACCTGGTGAAATCACTGGCCGGTGAAGATGCCGGCAACTTCCAGAGGGAAACGAAGACTCCATGGAGCTTTACTATAGCCTGATGTTGTAATAGCGAGTTTGCTACCAAGCGTAAGTGGGAGCCGTTATGCGTGTGCTTCCGGGCACACGATAGGCGAAAGTGTTACACCACTTAGCAGATTTACTATTGCTTACCCTTTTAGGGAACAGCGTCAGGTGGATAGTTTGGCTGGGGCGGTACGCCCTCGATAAAGAAACAAGGGCGCCCAATGTTCTGCTCATTCCGGTCAGAAATCGGAAGTAGAGGGTTAAAGACAAATGCAGGGCTGACTGTATTCCTAACAGTGTGGAATGCAGAGACGAAAGTCGGGCTTAACGAACCTAGACGCTCTCTTGATGAGAGCTCTAGCTGTCAGACAAGCTACCCTGGAGGTAACAGGCTCGTCGCGGGAGAGAGTACACTAACTTTTTGTACTATCTCTTACGTTGTAGGTATTAGGTATGCGTAAGCAATGCGCATTCATAGTGCTAACAGTACTATTGATGGAGGTTGTCAACAACTTTCGTCATAGTGCCAACGGAAAAGATGTTTATTTTTTATTATACAAAAAGAACAAGCTAATCTTTAGATTGCTTGAATGTATAAATCGACCCCGCGGTTTGGTACATCGCTGTCGGCTTGGGACATCCTGGTCGTGTAGGAGCGGCCAAGGGTTGGGTTGTTCATCCATTAAAGTCCCACATGAGCTGGGTTCAGTACGTCGCGAGACAGTACGGTAGTATCTCCTGGAAGTGTTGCTTCTTGAGAGTAAGAGTCCTTGAGTACGAGAGGAACGGGGACTCGGCGCCTCTGGTTTACCGGTTGTTACGGCATTGCCGGGCAGCTACGCGCCACGTTGATAAGACCTGAAAGCATCTAAGGTCGAAGCAACTCTTAAAACGAGGAAGCACATCCCGCCTATAGCAGATAGGTTTGATAGAGTTGTTGTGTAAGCGCCTAGCGCAAGCGAGGCATTCAGCATGCAACTACTAAAGGGTTATTTCACAAGCATACTTCAGTGAGGATACTCGTGCACATCATGTCATCTCTTCAATACAATCGCGTTTTCTTTTATTTTATTCTTGTTTAGCGCAAGCTAGGTTAATGTCATCTTTAATTTTCTATTAATTATTTTATGTGATTTTTTATGATTGGTCGTCGAACTGTTAATAAACAATCCTTGCGTACTCGCGAGAAATCATCTGCGCCGCATTCAGTTACCTGTGAGATTGCAGCCGTTTTGGCACTTCCACAATCATTTCTTGATCATGTTGGAATTGTGCCTGTTGAAACGCCGAATTCTCGCGTAACGGGCATCGCGACCGATTATGGAAATGAACTTATATACTTATCTCTTAGAAACATCTCTTTTTTTCGAACTTATTCCCAAGCCATGCGAGAGAAAGTTGAAGGGCATGCTGCCCGTAATTCATCGATTGATGTTGAGTCAACTCTTCGCGTTCTTATGGCCGTTCCCGCGGCGCAGGAGCTTGAATCTTTAGGCCGTTCAATTCATGGGTTAAATCCAGATGCTTCAAATGCCAAAGACGCGCTCGAATCATTTAAAATTAGGGCAAAAAATCTTATTTTTGGCAAGTAAGGTCCAGACCTACTATTTTCTTTCGTATTTAAATCTTCTTAGACTGTCTTTATTTTATGAACTTAAAACAAACTATTTGTTTGATTTTACTTTCCTTTTTGCTTTTGGGATGTACATCTCCATCCAATCCTACACAAGGTTTAACTCCCCAATTGCCGCCTCCACAAAAAATACCAGTTATTGATCTTAATTTTTCTACTTCTTCTTATCAAGATTTTGAAGGGAAGACCGTCACCATTAAGGGATTTATCTCTCCAAAGGCTACCGTTTGCAGGGAAAGCGACCCCCCTCAATGCGACGCAGATATTGTTCTGGCACAATCGTTTGAACTTGCAATTTCCCGTTTGTACTATCCGGAAATAAAGGAAGAGGTTCCCTTTATTCGTTTAGTTGGACCAGGTTATGGTTGTACCAACGATAATTATCGGACCAATTACCTCTGCGCACCACTTAGTCTAGGAGATTATTATAGTATTACGGGAGTAGTTAGAATTAACCAGGGTACGCCATATCTAGAAGTTATGCATGCTATTCCGTTATCTGATTAATTGCCTTTTAGAGCTGAATTTTTCTATTTTTCCCTCAGCACCACGATGTTGCTTCTGCCTGTTTTTATCCTTCGCACTATCCCACGATCTTCTAAATCCGAAATCATCAAGCTCACTTTCGCTTCGGAAAAAGGAATTTCTGCCCGCAATTCCTTCTGTGTCATCCTTCCTTCATGCCTTTTGATGAGTTCAACAAGTTCCTTCAGGTCTGAAGGCAGTTCACCCGTTGGCATCTGTTTCTTTTGAGCCGTTTGTTCTGTTTGGCGTTTTTTGTGAATCACAAATAGGCTAAGAGTTATGCCCACGATTATGATAATTCCCAGTATATATGTTAGATCTACAGGTGGATTTTCATCCTCAAGTAAGGGAGAATCCTGATCTTCATCAAACGCACCCAGGGATTCGTTTCCTGCAATATCGGGCAATAAAATGAGATCTATAGTATATTTGCTGTTCTCGTCAGTTATTTGTATTGTTTCTTTTGTTTGGTAGGTGATTTTATTTTCCGTTGCATGTGCTGCTATTTCGTACGTTCCTTTTGAAAGTTCAATTTCGTACGTTCCGTTTGCAAGCACTATTGTTTGTGCAGGAGTTGAATTGATTTCAAGGATTATTTTATTCATCTTTTCAAGGTCGGGGCCGTATGCAGTCCCTATAACGGTTGCACTAAACGCCTGCCCAAGAAATACGCAGATAATTGCAATAGCCCATATGCTCCATTTCTGCATGTTCTTCTTGTGTAACCTATCTTTATATAGTTAAAGTATTCATGCATTTACTGTCGTGTAAAGTTTTCGTAAAGCTTTACAAAAAGTGTCTTTAAAAAGAAAGAAATTTGAGTCCACCTATGGTGATTGCATGAATTATACAAAACTTGCAGGCACGCTTTTGATCATGGCAATTCTTTTGATTTGCGTATCGGGCGTTGCATTTGCAGAATCAGGAAAGTCGGATCGTGGATTTGACGATTCAGACAACGAAATTGAGGATGGCGCAGGTTCATCAGACGCCACAACCGTTGCAGTTGAATCTGAAAACAAATCTGACGATCGTTCTGATGATTCAGATGATGAATTAAATGAAACCGAGGATTCAGAGGAAATTGAAACTAATGACTCAGGTCAGGACTCTGAAAGAGATGTTCTTGAGCGAGGTAGCGGACGTAATGGTTCAGATTCACCTCGTGCAGTTGAAATCAGGAAAGAAACCCGCGAAGCATTGAAGGAGCGCCTTAAAGCGCTTAAGGAAAATCTCCATAATGCACGTGAGTCCTACAAAAATGCACGCGAGGAATGGAACACTGCCAAAAACCATGCACTTGAGGAAAAGAAAAACGGCACTCTTTCACTTGATTCGGTAAAATCAGTCCTTTCAAGAGAGCTTGACCTTCTTTTAGGAAATGTCGCCACGGCACAGTCATTCATCCAGAATGATGCGCTTTTAAGTGAAGAAAAAAAGACGGAGCTTCTTGCAAAACTTGATGAGCAGGAAAATTGGCTTGTATCCGAGAAGGAGAAGCTTGATGCTGCCACAACCCGTGAGGAGTTAAAGGATATCCAAAAGGAAGTTCGTGAAAAATGGAACGAGCTTAAAAAAGAATCCAAAAGAACTATTGCAAAAATCGGTGCTGGCAGAGTAGGCACCATCATCGAAACTGCCCATAAGGCAAGTCTTAAGCTTCATGAGCGTCTTGATGCTGCAAAAGCTGAAGGCAAGGACGTTTTAAATCAGGAAGCCGCACTTTTGGCATTTGATGCAGGAATTGAATCTGCACAATTAAAATTTGAAGAAGCAAAGGCCGTGCTTGAAAACGCAAAGAATGCAGAAGACTTTGATGCTGAAGTGCGCAAAGGAATGGAGCTTGCAAAAGAGGCACATGAATTGCTTAAAGAGGCATATGCTGACCTTAGGGATTCATTGCAAGGATTCCGTTCAGAACGCACAAATAGGACTGAGCCAGCACCTCCGGCAGTTCCCGAAGGTGGCTAGATGAACGTACAACGTTTATTCCAGGTACTTGCAGTTTTGCTTGCCGTTGCATTGGTTATGGGTTGTACCCAGCGTTCTGTGCAAACGGACGGAACAAACAAGCCCGTTGTTACGAATCAACCTATTCAGGCGGATGAGGCGCCGGTTCTTGAGGATCCTGCGTTTTCCGACTTGAACGCACTTGATTCAGAGCTTGGCCTTCCGGATGCTCCGCAAGAGGATTATACGCAGTAATTTTTTTTACTTTTTTTTATTTTTGTTTTATGAAAAATGAATTTTTTTCCCGTACAACGAATCCTTCCCTCATCAGTTCCTTCAACGCCTTTTCAACGCGTTCTTTTTCAAAACTTGCAAGAGTTACAAGCTCACGTATGTTGCAGGGTCCGTGCTTAAGAAGTGCCTGTAAAACATGGCTTCGCACCTGGCGATTAGATCCTTCAAACGTGCTTTGGCGCGAATAGTGCTTGCTTTGCTTGTTTGCGTTTCCATGTTCTTTTTTCAAATGCACTCCGTAATCCATGAGCGCATAGTACCATTCGCGCGGATTTTTCCTATCAAGCGTTTGTTCAACAAGTTCAAGAATTTCCTTATCATGTACTTTTTCTTTTCCCTTGAAAAATTCATGGATGAAAACCGTTCGTATATTCGTTTCGATAAATGCGCTTGGCATGTTGTACGCAAATGCGCACACCGCGCGTGCAGTGTACGGTCCAATTCCCGGTAGTGAGTCAAGAAGTTCCGGGTCTTGGGGAACTAGGCCATTATGATTCACTACAATTTCTTCTGCCGCACGCTTGAGGTTAAGCCCCCTTCTATTATATCCAAGCCCCTGCCATTCCTTAAGTACCTCAGGAATCGATGCGTTTGCAAGCGAATTCACTGTTGGAAACCGCACAATAAACGATTCAAATTTTTGCTCCACGCGCGAGGTTTGGGTTTGCTGGAGCATTACTTCCGAAACCAAAATAAGATATGGGTCAGTTATATTTCGCCATGCAAATACGCGCTTGTTTGCGAGGTAATGCTCCATTACCTTGCGTTTAAATTCATCAAGACGCCTATTCATCGTTTTCAGCTTTTTGCATGAATTCAGGAAGCCCAACCATTTTCTTTGCCTGGGATACAGTCAGTCCAAGCAAGCACCCAAGGTGCACCAATTCCCGTTCGCTTCGCAACTCATCAGTCGTTGCGGCGTATGACACGATCCGGCATTCAAGTCCTGTTTTAACGCCGTATGAAATGAAATTTCTCAATGATCGTATCAAAAGCGTTCGTGTAATCCCGCGTGACCGTATAACTTGCGCCACCGGAATTGCCACGCACAGTCTTCCCTTTCCCGCGATTTCCTTCATGATCCCAGGTTCAAGCGAATAATCTTGAAGTATGGCCATTTTTTTCTTGTTCCAATGCATTTTTGCCTCGGTAAGGTCCTTACAGTGGACTATTCCCTGCTTGATTTCAGGTTCGCTCAATGCGCTTTGAGCTTCTTGAGAAGGCACAATGCCTGCTTTTTGCACTAAATCGATGAACATCAATACGCATTTTGAAAGGGACGTTTATTAAGATGTAGCTCCTAATTCCCCTATCTAGGCATGTGCCCCAGTTTGGTTAGTTTGACTAACGTATCTATTTATAAAGGGTACTTGAGAACTTATAAAGCTACTATAATTTCTGCAAGAGGGGTGCACTTGGCCAAGAAAACAATCGAACCTACCTTAGACGTGTTATCGCACATACTTGTTCCTGCAATGAAGGTTTTATCTCATTCAGAAACTGAGAAAGTTCTTAAGCAATATTCTATTTCAAAAGACCAGCTTGCAAAAGTGAAGTCTTCTGATCCTGCAATCGTTGCATTAAAAGCAAACGTTGGGGACGTAATTTCCATACAACGCAAGGACGAGACGGGAACCTATCCTGGATACCGTATCGTGGTAAATTGAAGCCTTTTTTTCATAAAAGGATTTCAGAGTCATATTCAAAAAAGTGAGGTCGTTCCATGGCAGACAGTATGATTGAATGTTATTATCGCGTCAACACGCTTGTCAAGCAGCAACTTGACAGCTACAACAAGTTCCTTGAAAAAGGATTGCAGACGGTCGTTGACCGTGTGGGAAAAATTTCAACCAACGTCGAAGGTTTCGAGTTGAAGGTTGGAAAAATCCGCGTTGAACAACCTCGTTATTACGAAGTAAAAGGCGGTTACAGGCAAGTCCTTCCAAGCGAAGCACGCCTAAGAAACCTTACGTATGCAGCACCTGTTTTTCTTGAAATCATCCCCGTTTTCAATGGCGTTGAGCGCCCCACATACAGCGACGTTTTCGTCGGTGAAATCCCCATCATGGTAAAGTCAAAGCTTTGCTACCTCTCATCAATGAGTGAAAACGACCTCGTCGAGCACGGTGAAGACCCCAACGACCCCGGCGGATACTTCATCATCAATGGTTCCGAACGTGTACTCGTAAGTATCGAAGACCTCGTACCAAACAAGCTTATGGTCACCAGAGAAAAGAGCGATATCGTATCAAAAATATTTTCAACTCACCACGGTTTCAGGGCACGATGTGTCGTTGAACGAAACAAGGACGGCGTTTTGACCGCTGAATTCCCCTCAACTCCTGGCGGAATCCCCTTGCCCCAATTGTTGCGTGTTTTAGGTTTTGAAAAGGACTCAGAAATTGCAAGCGCATTCTCAAGTGATAAGCACATCAAAAACGACGTCATCCTTAATTTAGAAATCGAGGAAAGCAAGAACACCGAAACGGCAATTGACATCTTGTCAAAGCGCCTTTCACCAGGTCAGCCCCAGGAATTCAGGCTCAACCGTCTTGACAACCTTATCGACAACTATTTGCTTCCCCACATCGGCATTGACAAGTCTGCCCGTTTGGACAAGGCAAAATACCTTGTAAAAATGGCAGAGCGTGCAGTGCGCGTTGCATACAGGGAAATTTCATCCGATGATAAAGATCATTATGCAAACAAGCGTGTCAAGCTTGCCGGAGAACTTATGGAAGAACTTTTCAGGTACGCGTTCCAATTCTTAGTAAAGGATTTGGTGTACCAGGCTTCACGTGCAGATGCCCGTGGACGAAGGCTCCAGGTTCACACACTTGTAAGGCAGGATGCACTTGCAGACAGAATCCGTTATGCAATGGCAACTGGAAACTGGATCGCAGGACAAACGGGTGTCTCTCAGCTTCTTGACCGTGTCAGTTACCTCTCAACTATTTCCCATTTAAGGAGGATTATTTCGCCCCTTTCAAAGAAGCACCCTCACTTCAAGGCACGTGACCTTCACGGTACGCACCTTGGAAAGCTCTGCCCTAACGAAACTCCAGAAGGTCCAAGCTGTTCGCTTGTAAAGAACCTTTCAGTTATGGCTGAAGTTTCAACCGGTGTTGACGAGGAAGAACTCGGCAAAGTCATCAAGGCATTCGATATCAAGTAAGGTGAACATTCATGGCAAAGAAACAGCGCAGAAACCCTTCAGAAAAAACATCCATCTATCATAACGGCAAATTCATTGGTTTCCACCCCAACGGGCAGGACCTTGCAAAACGCCTTCGTGAAAAGCGCCGCATGAACGAAATCAACATGCAAGTCAACGTGTATTATAATTCAAAGGCAAACGAGCTTCATATCATCAGCGACAAAGGCCGTGTCAGAAGGCCTTACGTCGTAGTTGAAGAAGGAAAGTCAAGGCTCACTCCAGAAATCATGCAGAAGATCCAAAGCAACAGCCTTAATTGGCACCACTTGGTAAAGATGGGTGTTGTTGAGTACCTTGATGCACAGGAAGAGGAAAATGCATACATAGCACTTACTCCTGCAACGGTTACGAAAGACCATACGCACCTTGAAATCGACGCATCCGCAATGTTTGGTGTTGTCGCAGGTGTCCTTCCTTATTCAGAATATAACTCAAGCCCCCGTATCACGATGGCTTGCGCTATGGCAAAGCAGGCGTTGGGTATGTACACTTCCAATTTCAACATTAGGTACGATACGCGAACCTATGTTATGTATTACCCCCAACAGCCCCTTGTCCAAACGCGTCTTTACAAGGCACTTAACCTTAAGCACAAGGCAGCAGGCCAAAACGTCGTTGTTGCACTTACCAGTTACCACGGTTACAACATGGCCGACGCAATCATCGTAAATAAGGCAAGCGTCGAGCGTGGACTTGGCCGTGTTTGCATGTTCAAGACGTATGAATCTGAAGAACGTGTGTACCCCGGTGGCCAGAAAGACCGCATCGAGACTCCAACGCCAGAAGTTGCAGGATACCGCGGAGAAGATGCATACAAATACTTAGGTGCAGACGGAATTATTTATCCTGAAAGCCAAGTATACGGCAAGGATGTCCTTGTAGGTAAAATCTCACCTCCTCGTTTCCTTGAGGAAATCTCGGTATTCGGCCAGGTTGAGGAAAAATCACGTGAAAGTTCATTGGCACTCAAGCACGGCGAAACCGGCAAGGTTGATTCAGTATTAGTTACTGAAGGGCCTTCAGGAAACCGATTGGTCAAAATCCGCATTCGTGCGCCAAAAATCCCCGAAGTGGGTGACAAGCTTGCTTCACGACACGGACAAAAAGGTGTCATCGGGCTTTTGGTCCCTCAGGATGACATGCCATTCACCAAAGATGGTGTTGTCCCTGATTTGATTGTAAATCCTCACGCTATCCCTTCCCGTATGACTGCAGGCCACCTTTTGGAAACAATCGGCGGCAAGGCAGGCTCAATGGGAGGATTCCTTGGAGACGGCACTGCCTTTTCAGGAACTACTGAAGAGGATTACGTTAAAGTGCTCAAGGCACGCGGCTTTGAAGAGCACGGAAAAGAAACGCTTTACGACGGAATTACCGGCCAGAAAATCAAGGCAAAAATCTTCATCGGCGTCGTCTATTACCAAAGACTTCACCATTTAGTATCAAACAAGATGCATGTACGTTCACGTGGTCCAGTTCAGCTTCTTACTCACCAGCCAACTGAAGGTCGCGCACGTGAAGGTGGTCTTCGATTCGGTGAAATGGAACGTGACTGTTTGCTTGGGTATGGCGCATCAATGCTTATCAAGGAACGGTTGCTCGAAGAATCCGACAAGACCGTTCAACTCGTATGTACTGATTGCGGTGCAGTTGCAACGCATGATTACGCACGCAACAAGGATGTTTGTCCTGTATGTGAAAGCGAGACAGTTCAGCCAATAGAAATGAGCTACGCATTCAAGCTGTTGCTTGATGAAATTAAGTCGCTCTATATTTTCCCAAGGCTGCTTATGAGAGACAAGGGTTAATCAAGGTGTTCCAATGACATATATTGAAAAAGTACTTGACAAAATTAAGTTCTCAATATTTAGCCCTGACATGGTTAGAAAAATGGGTGTAGCAAAAATTACCGTTCCCGACACGTATGACGATGACGGATACCCCATTGACGGCGGTCTTGTCGATACGCGCCTTGGTGTCGTTGACCCTGGCCTTCGCTGCAAAACGTGCGGCGGCCGAGTTAAGGAATGCCCTGGTCACTTTGGTCAAATCGAACTGGTGCGCCCCGCAATCCACGTTGAGTTTGCAAAGCATCTTTTATATGTGCTCAAAAACACGTGTCCTCACTGCCACAAAATTTCAACAAAGATCTCCTTTTCAGAAGTAGATAAGGATGTAGAAGTTGATGAGGCGGCAATACTTGCAGTTTCAAAGACGCTTCCGGTTGAGCCAACCGGTGCAGTGCTTCCAGAAGACAAGGCAGCGCTTGCAGTTCCTCTTGAAAAGCCAAACGCCGAAGCCATTCAAGCAAGCGTTTTGGCAGCAGTTGCAGCAGCAGGCCGCAACAAGAAGGAAAAGGCATCAAAGAAATGCCCCCACTGCCAGGCAGAGCTTCCCGAAATCAAGCTTTTGAAGCCCACTTCATTCTATAAAGGAAAGGAAACCATGCTTCCAACTGAAATTCGTGATTGGCTTGGTGCCATTTCCGATTCCGATGTTCGTGAACTTGGGTTTGACCCGCGATTTGCACGTCCTGAGTGGATGATTGTTACTGTCCTTCCTGTTCCACCTGTCAACGTACGTCCTTCAATTACGCTTGAAACCGGTGAACGAAGCGAAGATGACCTTACTCACAAGTTAGTAGATATTATTCGTATCAACCAAAAACTTGAAGCAAACATCAACGCCGGTGCACCCCAACTTATTATTGAAGACCTTTGGGAATTGCTCCAGTACCACGTAACGACTTATTTCGATAATGAAACAGCAAACATTCCGCCCGCAAGACACCGAAGCGGCAGGCCCCTCAAAACGCTTGCGCAACGTCTTAAGGGTAAGGAAGGCCGTTTCAGGTACAACCTTTCAGGTAAGCGTGTCAACTTCTCATCACGTACGGTTATTTCGCCCGATCCGCGGCTTCGACTTGATGAAGTGGGTGTCCCCATGGCAATTGCAGAGGAACTTACTATTCCTATGGCAGTTACTGAATGGAACATCGAGGCGGCACGTGCACTTATCCTTTCAGAAGGCTATCCAAAAGCAGTCTATATCATAAGGCCCGATGGAAAGCGTCTTAAAGTAACTGACGATGCCGAGCTCAAAAAAGAGATTGCAGAAAATCTCAAAGTCGGCTCGACCCTTGAAAGGCAAATCGTCAACGGCGATGTTGCGCTCTTTAACCGACAGCCTTCGCTTCACCGTATTTCGATCATGGCACATGAAATCCGCGTTATGCCTGGGAAAACCTTCAGGATAAATCCTGTCGTTGTTTCACCTTATAACGCAGACTTCGATGGCGACGAAATGAACCTGCACATCCTCCAAACCGAGGAAGCACAGGCAGAAGCACGCCACCTTATGAAGGTTGAAGGCCAGATTCTTTCACCTCGCCACGGTCACGCGATCATCAAGCCCCAGGAAGACCACGTCTCAGGATTGTACTTCCTTACTGCCGAATCCCAGGAATTCTCCCGAAAAGAGGCATCAAACCTCATGTACCAAATCGGTATTACGGAGCTTCCAGAGCCGGATAGAAAAGGGGATCGCTTTTCAGGAAAATTGTTGTTCTCACAGCTTCTTCCAAAGGACGTATCTGCAAAACTCATTTCAAAGATGGGCGACCAGATCGTCATAAAGAACGGGGAAATCATAAAAGGCGCAATCGACTCGAAGGCAATTG
>CAYSWK010000031.1:0-13357 GCA_964434735.1 Microcaldota archaeon
ATCATCGGTGTTCCCGCGCTTTTGATTTTGTTGTTTTCACTCTCAAGCTATTTTGGGTTCGGTTGGCAGCCAGCAGGAGTTATTCTTGGCGTTTACCTCATCCTCAAAGGGTTTGGAATTGATGATTTCCTTTTGCGAACTCTGGGAGATTTTCGGTTCTCAATCGAGCGTATCAGTTGGCTTGGGTACATCGGAGGTATTTCACTTGCGCTTATCGCGGTGCTCGTCGGGTATCAAGGGTATCTTGAAGCAGTGCGCATCGGTTTTGAGGGTGAGAAATTTATTGCGTATTTGATTAACGGGAACGCAATGTGGCTTTTCATTCTTGGCGGAATTACCATCATTACGGGGAAATCCATCGATGCGTTCATAGAAAAGCGAAAGTTCATCGTAACAAAATATATTCTTTATTCCATTGCGTCCATTTTGGCCGCAATCGTGCTTCGTGTCGGCAGCGACTGGGTGCTTAATATTAGGCCGCCTTATGTCGGTTTTGGCGATTTTCTTTTGACCATCATCATCGCAATTACGCTTGGGTATGTAACCAACCGTATCATCAAGGATGTCCGTGCAAATATGCTTGAGACGATGGGCCTTAAGGGCAAGGAAGTTGCTGATGAATCAGGAATGGTGCTTGGGCTTGTCGATTCAATAAACAGCCAGGAAGGAGTCGTTTCCTGTGTCAATGATGACAATAAGAAATTCAGCATCGCGTTTGGTTCCATCCTTGCAATGGGCGAGAAGCTTATTGTGAAAAACTAGCCGTAGTGTTTTTCAGATGTCTCGTTTGTCTTAAGCTCGGCAAACGTTTTGGCTAATTCTTCTTTTTCCTTTTTGGGGATTTTCAAACTATCAAGTTTTTTATCCCACATGCCAAGCGAATGGTAAATCCTTCCAAGCACGTTTTCGCCTTCGGCATATTTTGCATACTCAATAAGACAGCGAAGCGCATACACGCTTTCCGTTTTCCCAAGCGCCTCTATGCATGCGTTCCTTAATATTCGAACGGCTTCCGATTCGCCTTGCGATAAGTGTGCAAAGTGGTAGGTGAGCAGCTTTGCGGCATCGTCACTGTTGAAGTCAGCAAGCAGCATGATAAAATCAATGAGCCCCTCAACCGAGTGGTTGTAGTTGAACATTGCACGGTAGACGTTCATACGGTTTTGGGAATTTTCAGCTTGGGGGTTTTTTCGTTTGAAGTAGTCAAAATTATGGATCATTTTGTATTCAGAAACAGCGCAAAGGTTTTCATGCACGAGGTACAATATCAATTGTCGTACGGTTTCGTTCTCCTTTTTGAATGCAGTTCTTATGTGTTCGAGTGCCTTTTCCTTTGATTCCTTTTGTGCCGCAACCGGATAAAACCTCAGCGAAAGGAATGCGTTTTCAATTTCCTTGACAACTGCGTTTGCCTTCTCCTCTTCCTTTATTTGCTCAGGGGTTTTTTGAGGTGTCTGGGTTACGGTTACTTCGACGTTATTTTTTGAAGTCCCTTCCTTTGGCGGGAGGGTGTTTGAATCTTTTAAAGGTACGGTTTCCTTTTGAGGTTTTTTTTCGGGCATGGGTTTTGTTAATGATGGAATTGTTTATAATATACGCGATTCAACAAGTGCGTATGGAACTTTGGTTTGCAACTTCAAACACGCATAAATTCAATGAAGCAAGGGAGCTTCTTCCAGGCCTTAACCATTTTCCTTTTTCTCACAACGAGATCCGTTCCGATTCCCTTGAGGAGATTGCAAGTGAAGCGGTGCAGGCCGCTTATGATAAACTTAAAAAGCCGGTTTTTGTCGATGATTCGGGGCTTTTCATTAATTCACTCAACGGGTTTCCAGGGACGTACAGCGCCTGGGCATTCAAAAAAATCTCAAATGAGGGCATTCTTGCCCTTCTTGCTGGAAAACATGAACGCCAGGCGTATTTTGGGTGCGTACTTGCATTCCACGACGGAAAGGAAATTCATCTTTTTACCGGAAGGGTTGACGGGGAAATCTCTTCGTCGTGCAAGGGGAATGAGGGCTTTGGATATGATCCTTTGTTCATTCCCAAGGGTGAAAGCCAGACGTTTGCACAAAACAAAGCATTAAAAACAAAACTCTCACATAGGTATAACGCTCTTGTGCAGCTTAAAGGCTACTTAAGGGTTCATGGCATACTATGATTCTACTTCGCCACTGGTCTGGTCGTGTCATGAGACGATAGTATAGGTGAATTAATGGCAAAATTACATTCAAAAAAACGAGGGAAGAGTTCCCCCAAGCGTCCAAAAGCGCTTACGAACCCGGAATGGGTAAAGGCATCAAAGGATGAAGTTCTCAAGAAGCTCGTTACGATGAGCAAGGCAGGAACGACTAAAACACGTATCGGTCTTTTGCTTCGTGACACCATGGGCATTCCCAGTGCAAAAGCATTCTTTGGCGCACGCCTTGGAAGCGCACTTGCAAAGGAAGGAGTTACTCAGGAATACCCTGAAGATCTTCTCAACTTAATCAAGAGGGCAGTTCGTATCCGAAACCACCTCAAGCAGTCAAAGAAAGACGTTCACAACAAGGTAAAGCTTCTCCACACGGAATCAAAAATCAACCGTTTGGTCAAGTATTATGTGCGCACGGGCAAGCTTCCCGCAGACTGGAAGTATGATCCAGAAAAGGCAGTCCTTTTAGTTAAATAACGGTGATACTTCATGGCAGTCAAAAAAACTCGTGTCGTTGACAAGTGGAAAGCAAAGAAATGGTACAATGTTCTTGCACCAGTAAACTTCGACAGCAAGGAAATCGCAGAAGTCGTCTCATCTGATGAGGCACTTCTTCAAAACCGTTTGGTTAAAGTAAGCTTGATGGACGTTCTTGGAAACACCTCGCCTTCGGCAATGTTTACGAGCCTTTACTTTCGCATTACGGATGTCAAGGCGCAAAACGCAAACACCAAGCTCATTGGCCACGAAATTGCACCTTCGTTCCTCAAGTCAATCGCACGCCGCGGAAGGACGCTCCTTCACAAGGTTGTCGATGTTACGACCAAGGACAACGAATCAGTTCGTATCAAGGTCATTGCAGTCGCAAATGGACGCATTTCGGAAAACACCCGAAGAAACCTTCGTGCAGCACTTGAAGTCGAAGTGAACAAGGGCGTTGAAGGAATGACTTTCGATGAGGTCATGAACGAGATATTCTACGGAAAGCTCGTTGCAAAGGTTTTCAATGCAGTAAAGAACATCGCATCGATGAAGCGCATTGAAGTCCGAAAGACCGAACGAAAGGAAGCGTTCAATAACTAATTTTTTTTATTTTCGTGATTTTGTATGATGCCAAACATGTCCCCTGCGCAAATGCAGAAAATGATGAAGCAGATGGGCATTAATTCCCGCGAGATTGCGGCAACTCGTGTTGTTATCGAAACTCCCGAAGGGAATTACGTTGTTTCAACTCCTCAGGTAACCGAGATTACTATGCAAGGGCAAAAGAGTTTTCAGGTTGCAGGTTCTGTTTCATTTGAAGAGGGCATGAAGGAAGAAGACGTCCAAATGGTCATGGAACAGGCAAAGGTTGACCGTGAAAAGGCGGTTGATGCCTTGAAGAAATCAAAAGGGGATATTGCAGAGGCTATCCTTTCCCTTTCACAGTAATTATTTTTTTCTAAATTGTGCTGCAATCGCATGCGGCGTGCCGCTTTCTGAATTGCTGATAATTCCTTCTTCAAGCGTGAAATGCCCTTGCGCATATCGGTTCAAATCATCTAGACTTCGTAGATTTCTTTGTATTAGTTCTTCTGTGCGTTTTGCAGTTGCTTCAAATGATTCAATGCTGCACCCTAACTGGCCAAGAACGTCTTCTTTTTCAACGATCGGCATAAGTTGAATCAAAATTCTTATTCGAAGCATATGTGCTGCCGCACCGCCAAGTACATTTATTTTTCCTTCGATCTCGTCGATATCCAAAGGAATGGGAATAAGCCCAAGTCCGTTGCACGTTGCAAGCATGTTATATGTGAAAATTCGTTCAAACCCTTCTTCAAGTTCCTTTGCCGCGTGTTGCATTCTTCCTTTTTCCATAATCTCCTTGCATTTTTTGAGTAATCGTATGCATGCGGGAAGTTTTCTAAATTCCTTAATGATATCTGAGTCGCTATGATGAGAGAGCCACATGAATTGTTCGCCAGGTAAAAGAAGGCCTGCAAATGTACGCATTGCACTCGTTAGATCTCCATATTCGCTTGAGAATGTTGAAACGAGACTTAATCCGCCTTCCTGAACAAGGGCTTGGCGTTCAACGGGGGTTTCAAAATTATGTACTTTAACGGGAGCGTGTGCGCAAGGAATCTCTGCAATATCCATTATTCCAAATGTCCGTTCTAATTTTTTTAGGTGCAAAATGAGGTTTCCCCTTCCGCCACCGCATAATACTATGTGTCCTTTTTCGGGTAATTTTGTATCAACCCAGCTAGTAAGGATAGGATCTCGTGAATAAGGAAATATGGATTCAAGTTGTACTGAATCATCTTTTACTCTTCTCCAATAATATGCCCAGGCATGTGCCGGTTTTGGAGGGGTTTTTTTATGCTGAGAGCTCATGATTATCTAAAAAAAGATATAATAAAGAGTTTAAAAACGGTAAGGTGTGGTTATTTCTTCTTAATATTCTTCCCCTTCTTCGCGGGAATAACTTCGACTTTTGCACCTTTAAAATGAGTTTCTTCAAATTCCTTTTCAAGCTCCTTTCCTTCAAGCATTTCATGAAGTGTAATGGCAAGCGCCCCGACTTCGGAATGAGGTTGATTCGTTATCGAAACGTTGTAATCTGCCAATTGGTATACATCACCTGGTACGTGCTCTGAACCAACCACTACAACTACGTCCTTTTCTTTTGAAAGTTTCCTTTTAACGTCAATCAGACGTTCACCGTACATGGTAAGGTGGACAATCGTTTTTCCGGCGGCCTTTAGCTTCTTAAGTGAATCAAGCGGAGTTTCCGTATAGGATATTGAAAACTCGCCTCCCCAGTTTTTTGAAATCTCAGAAACGCTTTTCTCAAGCCCATGGTCCTTCATGCCTGAATAAACTCCTGAGGTTGCGCCCATGGCACGCGCAACCAAAAATACGTGCGTTGTAATACGTTCATCGCGGGGCAAGCGGTGACTAAGCCTGAAAACTTCTATTTTCATACGGGAGATAGTCCATGAAAATGTTTATATAGTTCCCATACCTCTATTTTTCTTATGGTACTCATCGAAGAATTATTTTTCTCATCAAACCCTCTTCCGTTTGAGGAGTTGCGTATTTTAATTGCGGTTGCAGGTACGGCAATTGCAACGTATTATGACGTTTTCAACAATAAGAACGTGCCAACTATGCTTTTGTATGCATTTGTCGCACTTGCATTTCTTGCAAACCTGGTATTCTACAATGAATCAATAACGGTGTTCGGGGTTGCAACGGCTATCCTTATGGGTCTTTTCGGCTACGTATTTTATCGCATGGGCCAATTGGGCGGGGCTGACGTCTTGGTGTTCATGGCACTTGCACTATTGCTTCCCATTCATCCAGGTATTTCGAACATGCCTTTTAATTTCCCGTTTGTGTTTTCTGTTTTAGTATTCAGCGGCCTTTTGTTTGCCCTCTATCATGTCGTTTATTACGGGGTTAAATTGAGCATGTTAAAAGATGCCAAACCTCATCTTCCCTATTTGCTTTTCTTTGTTCCCTTCCTTTTCTTCGTTTATATTTACATGAATTCGGTTATTTTCTCTCCCGTATATTTTAGCGTTGTGTGCGTGTTCATGGTCGCATCCATTTTCTTTTTAGTGTACCGCGAGGATATCCATAAGCTCCAGGCTGAAAAAATGCTTCTTTCAAAACTTGGGGAAGAGGAAGTATTGGCGCTTGAACTGATGGATGAAAAAGTAGTCAAGAAGTTTAATCTTCAGCGTCTGGTGACTGCGGATGAGCTTAAGCGTATGAAAAAACTGAAAGTCAAAGACGTCATAGTATATTCCAAGATGGCACCGTTCCTTCCCTTTGTGCTTGTTGGAATTGTTGCGGCACTCCTTTTTGCACCGCTTCTTATTTCTTTATGATTTTTTAGCAATGTTTTAATAGTTCATTTTACAGATGATACATATGGTTGACCTTAGTTTCATTGAAAATGACCTTATCCGGTTTGCAGTGATGGTAATCGGATCTTTTGTTCTTGCCACGGTTGTCCAATTCATACTCAATACCTACGTCAAACGTATTACTGAGAAAACAAAAACCGATTTTGACGATATTGTTCTTGGCATTATTTCAAAACCTGTTTATTGGATCATTCTTTTTGTAGGTTTGGACATTTCCCTTAAATTTCAGCCCTTGGTCGTACCGTATGTAACTACTGTTGATGCAATTTTCACTATTATTTTCACATTCATAGGCGCATCCCTCATTTCAAACCTTCTTTCGTTTTTGGTTGGAAGATGGCTTCATGTTAATCAAAGGTTTGCAAAGACTCCTGAACTCGTATCAAAGATGATTACGGTTGTCGTGTACATCGTTGCCATCCTTATGGTGCTTGCCTATTTTAAGGTTGAAATTTCACCCATCATTGCAACGCTTGGCATCGGAGGTTTGGCAGTTGGTTTGGCATTGCAAAATACCTTAAGTAACTTTTTTGCAGGTCTTCATATCCTTTCTGACCGCCCGGTCAATGTAGGAGATTATATTGAGCTTGAGAATGCCGAAATTGCAGGTACGGTTGAGGACATCAGCTGGCGCTCAACCCGCATCAAGACGAACCGGAATACGATTATTATTATTCCAAACGCAAAGCTTGCCGAAAGTACCATCATCAACGCTTCGTTCCCAACGCGCGATATCAACCTTTTTGTTGAGCTTGGTGTTTCTTATAATTCAAATCTTAAGGAAGTCGAAAAAACAACTCTTGAAGTCGCAAAGATGATCCAGGAAACCGTTCCAGGGGCGATAAAAGGCTTTGAGCCATTGGTTCGTTTCCACCAGTTTGCCGATTCAAACATCAATTTTAGAGTTATTATGATGGTTGATAAATTCGAAGACAAGTCTCCGGTGCGTCATGAGTTTATCAAGGCGTTGAAGGAGCGTTACGACAAGGAAGGAATCGAGATTTCCTACCCCGTGAGGAAGATCATTAATTCACGGTAGGGACCGTCGAGGTTTTTTCATTTTTCCCCCCCGTAAGTTTTTCATATATTTCAAAGAGTAGGATTGTCGTGTATAACTCAACTAGAGCCGTTATGAATAGCAGTTCAATGCCTTTGAATAGTATTTTAGATTCGTTCCCATAAGGAAGCGTGTTTGTTTCAAAAAATATTTGTGGAATTCCTTGTAAAATAAACGTGTATACGTAGATTATTATCGAAATGAATATAATATACAAAAAATTTTGTTTAAGAACAAATAAAGATTCGATAATTGCTTGCATAAATGGTTTTCCATGCATTATAAAATAGGGATAAAATAGGGTCGGTAGGGCCACGATTCCTGCGAATAAGGTTAATCCGATTAAGAACCCGATGTTGTTATCAAGTTTATTGAGAATTAATTCATTATAGATAATAATTTCGATTATTCCAAGTGCAGGAATGATCGATATGTAGGTTGCTTTTTTTACCAAGTCTTGTTTATTTTTTTCAGAGTATATTATAAAAAAAATAATGTATAATTGCAAGAATAGATATGCAGTTGTAGAAAGATAACTTACAATGATATATATTCCGTAATCTACCTGAATCACATCAAAAAAAAAGTTTATTGCGATTATTCCGCTTTCTAATAGTATAAAATATATTATTGCCTTTAGGTTAATTGTTCGTTTTAATGCGTTTTTGAAAGGCTCCCAAAAGGACATATGTTGTTATTTACTACCTGGCATTTAAAAATATTATGGTTGATTAAATGTTTTTTATTACAAAAATAAGAAAAATATTGTTAATTTATCCTAATAATTTACTTTTAGTTATATTTTTTAAATATTCTTTCACAACTATAAATGCATGACAATCTATTCTCATGCAAAGCGCGTTACAACTCACATTAATCGTTCATTGGCGTTGGTTTTAGCATCCTCTGTTTTGCTTGCAGGACCGGTTAAGTCTGAAGAATCTCCTTATTGTCCTTCGCCTTACCCTCCCTTAGGAAATATTGCTTTCAAATTGCCTCCAAAACCAGAGCCCTCTAAAGGAGTTGTTACTCTTTCTGACTGTAAAATGCCTTTACCTTTGCCTGAGCAAGATCCAGAATATGTTGAGCTTGTCAAATACAAGGAAACTCCCCGTATAAAAAAACTAGATTTGGTTTGTGTAGATATGCAGTCATTTAATGATCGAAAACCAATTGTCCAAAAGGTCGATGACATCATTGTTCTTAATTCCGATGAGCTTGCGAAATTTTTAACGTTTGCGCGTGTAGCTGCACATCTTGATTGGAAAGCAGATCGAATTAATAAATTTAGGTCTTATCTTTTGAATCTCCCTGCAACTTCTGATTTCTGTCCTTCTCCTTCTAATCATAGAAATTATCTTTCATGGCTTGAACAATCAGAACAAAATTATCGTACTGTTGCTCAATCGGCCAAGCCAACGAACATTATTGTTGAATTTATTGATGTTCTTGATAAATTGATTTTTGGTGTTGCGGTAGTTTCTGCATCGGCAGGTCAGCCAGAAATTGCTGTTCCAGCACTTGCTTTAAATCGTATTGTTGGATTTGGGGGCGAAGCAGCAGATATTTTAACTGGCCATTTTATTAGGTATTGGGAAATATCTTATGAAAATGAAGTAAAGTATCTTAGCGGCATTTCAACGTATACTAATGATTTTTTTGTTAAATCTATTTATGAGATTCTTCAGGAAATTCCCCAAGAAACAAAAAAGGGCAAAATTAAACTTGTAAAACCAAGTCTTAAGGAAGGTGTTAAAATAATTGGTGCAGAGGCATCAAAAAAAGCAGTTCTTGGAGCTTTTGATCAAACTGAAATAGACAAGGTTGAGGCGCAAGTGGCGCAGAATATGCGTCGTTTTAGGGCGATTGCAAAAGTAATTCCTTCAATTGATTCAAAGGCATTTCAGGAAGGTTTACAGGAAGGTGCAGTCTCCATGACGCCCGCACAGTTGCAATTGTATTTCAGTGATCGTTCTTATTATTCACAAATGAATGCATGCGAACTTGTCAGGGAAGAGCTTCCAGGCCCTCAAGGACCAAACGTGGACGCATTTAGTCCGCCACCCGGTTTGCCAACTCAAATATATCCTTCAGTCATTCCTGTTCTTACGGATCCCAATCAACAATTTGCGAAAAAGGATTTTTTAGTATACTGTAATGAACATATGTCTCAAGGATCAATTCAAGGTCCAATAAATTGTGACCGCTTACGTATTCATGGGAAAAAACTTCTAGATGAAGCTGTAAAAAAAGGCGTGAATAGAGGGTGTCCCGTAGATGAGCAAGTGATTACTCGAAGAATTTATGAGCTTGCACGTCAAAAATATGGCAGCCTATTTCTCGCAAGTACTAATTGTGAAAATCAAATGGGAGTTAAGTTTGCGCCGATTCTGAAGGCGAATGCCCATCTTTTCTTATATGACCTTTCGAATGGAAAAATACGTGAATTGCCTAACTTTCATACGCAGGTATTTTTTGGTGGTGTGGCAGGTAGTGACGATGGTGTTGCACTTTCTCCCGATGGACAAAAATTAGGTTCTTTTAGTAAAGGTTTTCCTCGGGGCAGCGACCCTCAAGATACCTATTCCATCACTACTCTTTCAGAGCCTGTAGTTGGTTCCGTTAAATCTACGCGCTTGGTTCCTTTTCCTAGATGGAATCGATCAATTAATCTTAGTTCTGTCTTTAATATCGAAGCGTTTCTTGTTTGGTGGCCCGACAGTTCAGGGTTCTTTATGCCTACCACAAATCAGGGAAATTTGGACTTTTTCGTATATTACGATGGAAATGAAGTTTTCCTTTGTAATTAGGTTTCTTTCCGTATCACCCTATCAAGTTGTTCACCCCTGATTAAACGAGCTTTAAGTCTGTCCTTATCCAAACTTGTTTCCATCAATTCTATTTGCCTTAAGCGGTTTGCGTATTTTCTGTATGCCTTCACTGCCGCCGCGTACGCATCTCGCGTGTGCGGGTCGGTAATTTCCTTTGCAATAAGGCGTTTTGCTTCAACTTTGAGGCTTTTTGACGGTTTAAACAAGCGTGCATTGACCATTGCGGCAACCTTGACCACAAAATGAGCCGGAGGGTTCACATCTGAAGCAACTATGCAAGCTGTTCCGTATTGGTTGATGATTCGAATAATCTCGTTTTCCGAAGCTTCCTTTTCAACGCCTGCCTTGACTAATTGTCCGTTGAGGTCAAGGAATGCATATCCTACGTGAAGCCCAGCATCAATCCCAACGATGAGGTACACATTCTGTTTTGAGAACCGTGAGCTATTTAAGGTTTTTATCAGGATAGTTTAGCATGCATCAATTTTCCTTTCGAATAGTTCTAGTCGTTTGCATCAGTTTTCTTTTTGGATGTACGCAGGTTGATACTAAAGGTGTTGTTGACATGAAACTCATTACTCTTTCAGAAAATCTTGTTGGGGAATGGAACGGATACTCTCTTGGAACTGCAAACATTTGGGAACGTGAAGGAAAAATGAGTGCAAAACTCACCATTTGGTCGGATTCTGTGCCTGAAAAGACCTTTACTGTTTCGAAAGGAGATAAAGTTGTTTTCGATAAGGCGGAGTTTGAAGTAATGGACGTTTCAAGCGAAGAAGGAAAGCTCGGATCTATTACCCTTAAGCCACGGATGAAATAATTCATTCTTTTTTAAAGAGTGCATCAAGTTCCGGAACAAGATTTTCTCGTTTATATAATCGAGAAGTGAACGCATCAAGTTGAGCAAGAGTAATTGTATGTCTTCTCTCATTAATGAATTTTTGAATGTCCTCTCTTGTAATGGAGTCACCTTTTGAAAGTGCATACTGGGAAAATGGGACAGCAAAGCGAAGAAATTGAGAAGAGCCAAGTATGTGCCCGTATCCGCTAGTAGGATTAAAATATAATTTTAGGCGTGTGAGGGATTCAACGGGCACTTTGCAGGCTGTAGCCGTGAATTCAGTTGCAAGTATTTCTGCAGTTGATTCAATAAGGATTGCAGGTGCTCGATTATCGACTAGCCCCTTAGTAAGCCCATGAGAATATTCATGGGAAAGTAAAGAGATATAGGCCTCAACCGGCCGAGTAGTTACGTTCAAAACAACGGTGTTTGTTTTTGGATCAAGAAATCCGCCGGCTTGGGGAGGAACCCCTTCTCTTTTAGCTCGTTTTTGAAATTCCTCTTCTGAATAAAGTATGGGTCGCATGGATTCAATTTTTTTGCGAAATTCTGCTTTTGATGTGCCCATTTTCTCTGAGGCATATCTAGAAAGTTCTTCTTCAAGATACATTACTAATTTTCCAAATCGTTCTTTGTCGTTTTGTGAAACTTTGCCGACAGTGGGAAGTGAAACTTGCTTGTTTTGTTGCATTATAGTATCTGTAACCATAATTGTCGAGGCAAAGGTAAGCATTATATTAAATTGAGGAGGCGTTTGATGAGTGGCCGTGACATGGAGCATATAATCTTCAAGAGTATCTTTTGTACGTGAGTCTATCTGCACATTTTGTTCTTTTCGGGTCCACATTATGTATTTTGTAAGTGCTACGGCCCGCGTCGCATCCTTGTACGCATCATCTGTCAACTCAATTCGTAATTCCTGCTCAACCTTATCTACAAATGCAGACGTTGTAGGGATGCCTAAAACAGACATGGCACGTAATATGGCGACCTCTTTAGTTTGTTCAAAAAGTTTAAACGCGAGATCTTTTGCGTTTGGAGATTGTTCTTTGAATAATGCTTTTACAAATTGTTCTTTTTGGTCAGTAGTTTCAAGGAGCATTACTGCCTTTGCAGGCACTTCACGCAATTGATCCTCGAATGTAATACAAAATTTTGCCGCTTTTTGAGGATTTTGCAAAGCAACATTCTTCAAAGCCTCTGGCAATCGATTTTTTAATTGGCTATCAGATGCGAACGTTCCAACAATTCCGGGCGTGCCATGTCCTGTTTTTATGTATTCTTCAAGTGCTCGAATGGAAATGTTGCGATCATTGCTCATGCAACGTGTTAGAAGCGTTTCTGCTGCAGTTTCTTGTGTTTTTTCTGCAAATGCCATCAATATATCTCCGTGTATTTTTTTAGTTATGTTACGGTTAATATACCTTCATTTTTTCTTTTTAGTTCTTTCCCTGGTCGCTTCAGTCAAGTACAAATCATCGTTGGTGGCAGGCGCGCAATAATTTGTGCCGCATGTGCTAAGTTTTCCATACTCATTCCCCAACCGTAGATGTTCCATTCTGGAGTCTCAATGGTTGTTCCTAATCGTGCGTACCACGCGTTTGCGGGGTTTGTTTTAGTTGCGCGCCAGGCAAGTACTGGATTTTCATCCCGTAGGTGGGCCATGAGTGTTTTTGCAATTCCCGTTCCTTGTGCTTGAGGCGTTACCGCAATCTTGTCAAGGTATGTACCTCCAACTCCTTGAATCTGCATTGTAATGGCAAGTGCACGGTTTTCAAGCTCTACGATGATTTCCCGTGCATCACGGTCAAAGAATCCGGGGGCTACTTTTTTTCCAGTAAAGCTTGCCTCAAGTATTGCAGTAACTCGTGCAGGGTTAATTTCCTCAAATGAATGTGCGATGCTGAACGCGTGGCCATTTCGTACAATTCCCCTTCCGGTTGGCCCTTCAGTTAGGGGCAAAGGCAGGTTCAAGACCGGTAGGACTGCTTTTTGTAAAGCAGCAATACGATTCGCACGAAGTGCATTCATAGTCTTGTTTAGGTCAAAAATGTCTATTTAAACTTAGAGCTTATTTTGTTACATTTTTAGTTCAATTTGTTACAAATGGAACAATTTAGCTTGAATTCTTTTCTCAAGTTCATTTAAGTCCGTAACATAGAACGATTTGTTTTTCAAACGTTTTTCTAGTTCTTTTTTAGGATCGCGGCCTTTAAGCGCTTCAAGATTCACTCCTACTTCTTTATATGCGTCACGAAACGGCATTCCTTGTGCGACTTTTTCATATGCCGCATCAACTGCGAAGATTTCGGGCGTGCACCCGGCAAGGCACTTTGCTTCGTTAATGAATATTCCGTTTATTTGTGAAATCATGACCGTTGTAGACTCAATCGTCATTGAGAGTGAGTTCATGAGTGCCTCCTTTGTCACTTGTGTACGCTTCATATATCCGGAAGGAACTCCCAAAGACGCGTTTTTGATTGCGGATTCGTACGCAAGCACCATGCTTGCAAGCCC
>CAYSWK010000032.1:0-11586 GCA_964434735.1 Microcaldota archaeon
GGGTATGGAAACCCGTCTTCATCATTTTCCCAATCAGCTTTCCGGCGGTCAGCGCCAGAGGGTAGCCATTGCCCGTTCACTTGTTAATACTCCGGAAATTATTCTTGCAGACGAACCAACCGGAAATCTTGACTCAAAAACAGGTGCAGAGGTTCTTGGCATATTATCTGACCTTCATAAGGAAGGGAAAACGATCGTAATCATTACTCATGATAACTCCATTACGCGCGTTACCAAACGTACGATACGAATTAAAGATGGAAGAATGGAATCTAAAGAGGTATAATCTATGAAAAAAATAGTATTTGCATTAGGAATGTTTCTTTTGTTTTTCGGCACAAGTATGGCTGCATTATCAATTGCAGAGTATACCGTTTCAAAATCAAGCTATGCTCCTGGTGAAGAAGGATATATTACGGTGACGATTGAAAATACTGAGGCTTCTGGCACGGACTATTCCTCCGTAACGGTGCAGCTTCAGAATCCTCCTGAGATAAAATCCTATACTTCTTATCAAATAGGGGATCTTGAAAGTTCCGCGCAGACAGTCATTACCGTTCCGTTTACTTTGTCTGAAAATGCTTCAGATGGAGTATATACTATGCGCATGACCGTATTTGGTTATGAAACTACTTCGACGGGCTCACGAACAATAAACACCAAGACTGCACTCATTCCTATCTATGTAGTAAATGAACCAAACCTTGAGATTTCAAGTACTAAAAATACTATTACCGACCTTGATACTCTTCCGATTCTTATTAAGAACAACGGAGGCGTTGCACGAAAACTTTCAATTCGTTTGGGCGGTGATTTTGCTCTTTTTGGTACAAATCAAATTTTTATCAACTCACTTACTGATCGTACCTCCGTTGAGGTTCCCATCGATTCACGTGATTCTGAGGAAGGCGCAGTTTCAATTCCTTTTATTATAGAATATGAAAATGCACTAGGCACTCAAACAAATTCAACAAAATATTTGAGAATTACCTTGAAGAAAGATGCCCTTGACCTTGGATTTACTCAAAAAAGCGAAATCATCATTAGAAAAGACAGCACCATTAATCTGGTAGTGCGCAATAATGGCGAACGTCTTGAGAATGTTCGTTTTTCTTTTGGAACCCAAAATATTCGTTTGAAGAATTTACAGGAGATTTCAGTAGGCGATCTCGCATCAAACCAGGAAGTTCCGGTAAACGCGCAGGTGTTTGCTGATTTGCCTCCTGGAATTAACCAGGTTCCCGTAGTAGTAAAATGGATTGAAAGCGATGTTGAAAAGGAAGAAACGCTCTCGGTTCCCCTCACTATTACTTCCGATGCAGATGTCAATGTATTTCTTGATGCCAAACCGAGCCCCCTTACTTCTGGTTCTGAACATACTCTTTCAGTTCTTGTAAGCAATTTAGGTTCATATGGTATTGATACTGTTGATGTAAAAATAGGTTCAGAAGCACTCGAACTTCTTGATGTAAGCAACATCAAATATATCGGTTCACTTGAAAAGGATGATTTCAGTACGGTCCAATTCAAAGTTCGTGTTGGCGAAGCAATTAAAGCAGGCGAGTACCCGCTTACCATTAATGTGGACTACAAAGATCGCTCCGGCGAGCAAAAAACAAAAGAACTTATTAGAACGATTCAAATCCATTCGCCTTCAAATACTTCCGAAGGAGGCATTCTTCCCTTGGTTTTCATCGTTCTTCTTGCTGGAGGCGCAGTTTGGTACTTTAAATTTAGGAAAAAATAAGCCATGGAGGATTAATTCATGGATTTTAGTGAAATGACGCGGTACGCATTGCAGAATATGCGCCATCGCCCACTTCGTTCCGCCTTGACAGTTCTTGGAATTGTCGTAGGTATTGCTGCAGTAGTCATTCTTGTCGCGTTGGTTCAAGGCCTTAAGAATGACGTTGAACGCCAACTTGCAGGGTTTGGCCCCCATACGATTGCAGTAACTCCTGTAAACGTTGAATCTCAAGGATTTTCCTCATCAAGCCAGTTTACCCCTACTGCCGGAAAATTGTTTGATAAGGATGTAGAACGGATTAAGCGTTTTGCATTTATTGATTCTTTATCACGAATTATTTCAAGCAGGGCCTTGGTTTCTTTTAAGGATGAGCAGATTTCCTCAACCGTTATTGCCGTGGAACCAGATGATTTTGTAAAAGCAGCCGGCTCTGCAATTGAAGTTTCAGAAGGAAGGTTTATTTCAGATGTTGATGTGGGCTCAGTAGTTGTTGGCAATTCCCTTGCCAAGGATTCTTTTAAAAAAGAGATAAACCTTGGGAGCACCGTTCTTATCGGAGGTAAAAAATATCGTGTAGTTGGAATTCTTAAAAAAAGCGGCACCTCATTCAACCCAACCGATAACGCATTCATAATCAATTTTGACGATGGCAGGTCATTATTTTCTGACATTTTGCTTCCTGATGAGATTACAGGCATTCGTCTTACGGTTCAGGAAGGGTATGATATGCGTGAATCCAGCCAGGCGATAGAAGACGAATTGATTTCCGCCCACCGCGTTACAAAAGACACCAAGGATTTTACGCTGGTCACTCCTGATTTCATCAATGACCAGGTAAATTCGATAACAGGTGCGCTTACGATTTTCCTTGGCGCAATCGGCCTCATCGCGCTTTTAGTAGGGGGCATCGGCATCGCAAACACCATGTATATGTCCGTTCTTGAACGAAGGCGTGAAATAGGAGTTCTCAAATCGCTTGGATTCAACCAACGCCAGATCCTTACCCTTTTTCTTACTGAAAGTGCGCTTCTGGGCATTCTAGGAGGTGTTTTTGGTCTCATTATCTCCTTTTTGGTTGTTACCCTTATTTCCCTGGCAACCGGCCTTCCTGCAGAAATTGAATTAAACATTTTTCTAGGATCTCTTGTCTTTTCCATATGCGTTGGCCTTGCTTCAGGTTATTTTCCGGCACTCGATGCCGCACGTTTGGACCCGGTTGATGCGTTGAGGTATGAGTAGTTATGCAACCTAAAGATATTCTCATGTACTCGCTTCAAAACCTTTCTAAGCGTAAATTAAGGTCCTGGCTTACTATCATTGGAATCATCATCGGAATTATGTCCTTAGTAGTAATTATCTCCGTAAGTGATGGTTTCAAAAAAGACATTGATGATGAGCTTGCATCATTTGGATCAGACCGTATGTTTATAATTCCTGTAAATCTTGGCAGCGGTTCCTCCTTTTTTACTGCAACAAGCAGGCCGTCTTCAGGAAAACTTTTTGAAAAGGATTTTAACCTTGTTTCAAACACTCCCGGGGTTTTGGTCGCCTCAAAGCTTGTAACGGGTCGTACAACTATGACGTTTAAGGAAAAATCAATTACTGCAAGCGCTTTTGCAGTCGATGACACGTACTTTGAAGTTTGGAATGATTATTATGATTTGGATGAGGGGCGGCTTATTCAAGGAAATGAAAAAGGCGTTGCCGTTTTAGGGTATTCGGCAGCACATGAGCTTTTTGGCAAGCAAAAAATAGGTGTAGGCAATTACGTCATAATGGGCGGCAAGAGAATGCGAGTCGTTGGAGTGCTTAAAAAAATAGGCGCTACGTTTTCCCAATCAGACGACCAGTCTATTATCATTCCTTTTGATGACGGGAAAGAAATTTTTTCAAAACAGCTTCTAAAAAACGAACTCTCATTCATCTCTTTGCGTGCAGATCCAGGCGCATCCATTTCTGACCTGCAGTCCCTTCTTGAAGCCCGCCTTTCTTCCCTTCACAAGCGTTCGGTTGATGACAAGGATTTTTCCGTAATTACTTCTGAATTTGTGAATGCCACCATCGGCGGTCTTGTTGGCACCATCAGCCTGTTCCTTCTTTTCATCACCCTCATTTCATCGTTTGTGAGCGGCATAGGCATTGCAAACACCATGTTCATGTCGGTGGTTGAACGAACCAAGGAAGTGGGGATTCTCAAATCCCTTGGAGCAACGCGTGCGCATATCTTGAATATTTTCGTGCTTGAAGCAGGAATCATAGGGTTTGCAGGAGGAATCATAGGTTGTATTCTAGGTTATCTTATTCTTCTTCTTGTTTCATTCGCAGGCATTGCCGTGCTTATTCAATTCCAGACCTTTGCCCTTGCCCTCCTCTTCTCATTTGGCGTAGGGATTGTTTCAGGTTATCTTCCGGCACGAAGCGCAAGTAATCTTGTGCCCGTTGAAGCGTTGAGGTACGACTAGTTTTATTAAAAATCAACGGTTACCATCGATTTATAAATCTCGTTTTTGAAAGACTCCTGTGAGTTTATGAAAAATAAGCTATTGATTTCAATTTTACTAGGATTGGTACTGCTTTTTGCAGGATGTACAAGCCAAAAGGCTGACTTGTCAGGTGCAGCACTTGTTCAAGCGTGTGCAGATACTGACGGCGGTAATATTGTAGGAACAAAAGGAACAACTACTGCTGCAGGAGTTTCCAGAACCGATGCATGTACTGCTGCAGGATTGCTTACCGAATATTATTGTTCTAATAATAAATTGACTTCAATTGCAGGCAAATGTCCTGCAGGGCAAACCTGTCAAAACGGTGCATGCGGTAGAGTAACATGCAGTGATTCTGACGGTGGAATTAATTCAAATGTGAGGGGCGAAGTGAGCACGAGTTTCAATGGGGGCGCACCCGTGCGTGCAGGTGTTGATGCATGTAATGATGGAACCTCAGTAACTGAACAGTACTGCAATGGAAATGCGCGTGCAAGCTCAATCATTAGCTGTGGTGCAGGCAACGTATGTGAAAATGGGGCTTGTGTTGCGGCACCTATACAATGTGTCGATTCAGACAATGGTGCAAATCTTGCAGTTGCAGGTACTGTAACAGTCGGCAACGTAGTATCAAGAGATGCATGCGTTCCAAATATTCCTCGTGTAGTGAATGAATTTACGTGCGTGAACAACGCAGCACGAGCAACCACAATTCCCTGTGCGGCAGGGTTTGCATGTTCAAACGGAGCATGTATTGCAGAAACATTTACGTGCACGCCATATATAGATGGAGTTAGGTTTGTAAGTTCAGTCACTGGGGAGCCTAATTATGAATTAACACGATATAATCGTTGCGATCCTGAAGCAACTGTAAGCACTACTTATTCTTGCGATGCAAATAATCAGGCTGTCGCTACAAATACGGAGTGTGCGCAAGGCGAGGCATGTATTTGGAATTCAAATACAAGACAAACTGCTTGTACGGCAGTTACGTGTGAAGCCACAGAAAATGGTGTTAGAATTCCATATAATAATTCGGAATTTGTAAATGATTGTACTTACACATACAGTTGTACTCCGCTTGGAAACGGGGCCCAAATCATGGAATTCAGATACCAGCCTTGTGCTCGAGGAACTGTTTGTCGAAACAACGTATGTGTTGCGTCCCTAGCGGCATGTACCGATACTGACGGCGGGCAAAACCTTGCAGTCGCAGGAACGACGACTACTACCAACCCTAACGGAGAAGTAAACGGAACTTATACGGATGAATGTGGCGGTGGAGCGGGCAGTATTAGCGAAAGGGTTTGTCAAGGCACTATCTCTAGAACAGAATTTTTAAGATGTGCAGCAGGACAAATGTGTTCAAACGGAGCATGTGTTCCACAAGCACCTGTCCAAAACGAATCAGGATAATCTCTTTTTTTCTTTTTCTTCTTTTTATTTTCCCCGTATGATTCAAATTTAAACCTTTCCCCCGTGAAAAGTGTACGGATTGAATTTGTATGGATCTTATCATCGCAGAAAAACCCAAGGTAGCCGAGAAAATCGCCCACGCCATTTGCGAAAAGGTTGCAAAGAAAAACCAGGGAGGAGTATCCTATTACGTAGGAACCACCTCTGATGGCACTGAAATTGCCGTCGCACCTGCCGTCGGCCATTTATACACCCTTGTTGAAGAAAAAAAATCAAGCGGCTACCCCGTATTTGACATTAAATGGGTCCCCTCATATACTGCGGACAAGGATGCCGCATTCACCAAGCCATACGTTCTTCTTCTTCAATCATTAGCCGAAGATGCAGATTCCGTTACGGTTGCGTGCGACTATGATATTGAAGGTTCTTTGATAGGTTACAATGTTTATCGCTACACTGCCGAAGGAAAGAAAGCAAATAGAATGAAATTTTCTGCACTTACCAACTCCGATTTGCGCGAAGCGTTTCTCAATAGGGGTGAATTGGATTATGCAAACGCAAAAGCAGGGGAAGCGCGCCATATTGTCGATTGGTATTATGGTATCAATCTTTCACGCGCACTCATGGGCGCAATCCGTGCAGCAAACCGCTACAAGGTTATGAGCATCGGCCGTGTCCAGGGGCCCGCTTTAGAGATTCTTGCCCAGCTTGAGCGTAAAATAAAGGCATTCGTCCCTACGCCTTACTGGGAGCTTTTTGCCAACATCCAAAACGTCGAATTCAAGCATAAGGCAGACCGTTTCACTGAAGAATCCAAGGCATTTACTTCCTATGAAAATACGTTAGATTCAGGAATGGTTTCCTCAGTTGAGAAAAAGGAAGTCACGGTTGCAACTCCTCCCAATTTTGACCTTACTGCCCTTCAAGTGGAAGCATATCGCGTTTTTGGATTCACTCCTTCACGAACCCTTCAAATCACCCAATCCCTTTACGAAGACTCATTAATCTCCTATCCACGTACCTCTTCAAACCAGATTCCTGATTCCATAAATACCAAAGCAATTCTTCAAAAACTTTCAAAAATAACCGATTACTCAGAGCTTGCAGATTCCCTTCTCTCAGAAGGAAAGACCAAGCCGTTCCAAGGTACCAAATCCGATCCTGCACACCCTGCCATTCATCCAACGGGCCAAAGCGCAAGCCTTGACGGCCAGGAAAAGAAACTTTACGACCTTATCGTTCGAAGATTCCTTTCAAGTTTCTCAACTCCTGCAAAGAAAGAGCGTACCAAAGTAGAAGTTGATTCAAACGGCGAAATATATGGTGCCCAAGGTAGCGTTATGAAAGATGCCGGTTGGACCAGGTTTTATGGCCCCTATTACAAATCTGATGATGTTGATCTTCCGCCATTTGAGCCCAAATCCCGCCTTAAGCTTGAGAAAAAAGAGCCCATAAAGAAAATGACCAAGCCACCGGGAAGGTTTACTGAAGCATCAATCGTTTCGGAGCTTGAAAAACGGCATTTGGGTACCAAAGCGACTCGTTCAGTCGTTATCGACACTCTTTTCAAACGAGGTTACTTGGATGGAAAATCAATCCAGGTTACTGATTTTGGCCTTAAAGTTGTAGATGTACTTGAAAAATACGCCCCCGAAATCCTTGATGAAGCGCTTACGGGTAAAATAGAAGAGGAGATGGAGTTGGTTCAGGAAGGAAAACTCAAAGATACTGAAATTACTCAAGAAGCCAAGGAAATACTTACCTCCCTTCTTAAAAAATGGAAACCTAAAGAGGCCGAAATTGGAAATGCAATTCTTGGCGCACTTGCAATCACTCAGGAAAAAGAAAGCCACATCGGTTTATGCGACAAGTGCAAAACCAACAACCTTCGAATTATTAGGATGCGCGGGGGAAAACAATTCGTCGGCTGTTCAGGGTATCCCGATTGTAGAAACGCGTATCCTCTTCCAGGAGGCGCCGGAATAAAGGTGCAGGATAAGCCTTGCGAATCCTGCGGAAAGCAAATGATAATGGTTCTACGCGCAGGAACACGCCCCTTTACCATGTGCATCGATCCCCAATGCCCCAGTAAGGCAAATTGGGGAAAGCCGAAATCAGTTTCCAGCACCGAGCAACCTGCATCCCGTTCCCAGCAGCCAGGTTCCAGCACACCTTCAATCGCGAGCGCTTCGCCTGCAGCATCAACCATTAAATCGCCAGCAGCCTCATCCGCTCTTAAGGAAAAAGAAAAACCGGTGCGCAAAAAGGCATCGCCAAAACCGAAAGCAGCAAGTGCCCTTAAAAAGAAAAAGCCTTCATCAAAATGAGAGTAAATTCTTTAAATGGTATTTACCTGTAGGTATATATCTGTAAATTCTTAGGGATTCAAAAAACCGTCCCTAAGAAATATCGTATGGTTTTTACTAGGTGCTTTCTTATGAAATCAATTGATTCAGTAGATATTCGTGGAAAACGTATCCTGCTTCGTGTCGATTTAAATTCCCCTGTTGAAAACGGAAAAATAATCCGTAATCCCCGTCTTGTTGCCCATGCGTCAACTATTAAAAAATTGAGCGAGCGTGGCGCCCGTCTCATCATCCTTGCGCACCAGGGGCGAAAAGGCCACCATGATTTCACGAGCCTTGACCAGCATGCCCGCCATCTTCAGGAACTTACAGGCAGAAAAATCATTTTCATTGATGATGTTATCGGCATCCACGTCACCAAGGCAATCGATCATCTTCAAGACGGTGAAGTCTTGTTGCTTGACAACGTCCGTTTTCTCCATGATGAAACTGATGGCGACCCTTCCGAGTCCCTTTTGGTAAAAGGCCTTCGTCACCATGCAGATTATTTCGTACTTGATTCCCTTTCCATCGCGCATCGAAAACAGGCAAGCGTGGTCGGATTTACTACGCACCTCCCCTCATTTGCAGGCCCTGTTCTTTTTGAAGAACTTGCTGCCCTTAACAAAGTTCTTCATTGCAATGAAGTTACGTTTGTTTTTGGCGGCGCAAAACCTCAAGACTCATTCCCCATCATGAAATATTGGTTGAGCACGGGCAAAGTCCATAAAGTTCTTGCCGGCGGCGTTCTTGGAACCCTTCTTTTATATGCAAAAGGTTACGAAGTTGGAACCTCAAAAGCATTCCTTGAAAAAACGGGCGCACTTGAGCTCGTGGGTGAAGCGAAACTTGAGCTTGAAAAGCACGCAAGCAAGATTGTTCTTCCAACCGATGTTGCCCTTCGTATTGAAGACAAGCGCGTGGAAGTCGATGTTTCAAAAGTTAAGGACGGAGGCATCTGGGACGTAGGATCCAAGACAATTTCCCATTTTTCAAAAATCATCAAGGAATCAAAAGTCATAGTCGTCAATGGTCCCTTAGGCGTTTATGAAATCGTTGATTTTGCAAAAGGCACCAAGGAAGTATTCAAATCTCTTGAAAATTACGACTCATTCACCCTTTGCGGCGGCGGCCATACGATAACTGCGCTTGAAATCTTTGATATCGACCGTTCAAAATTGGGTTATGTAAGCCTTGCCGGAAAAGCACTCATTGAATATCTTTCCGGCGTTGAGCTTCCAGGAATCGAAGCCCTTAAGCATTCAAAACATGCCTAATTGTGCTTGCGTATATAAACTTTTTGCGTGCACCTTTTTCCATGGGCATACTTGATTTTTTCCTAGGCACCAGTAAGGACGTGCGTCCTTGCCCAAACTGCGGAGAATCCCTTTCCCTTAAAGATGAGCGTTGCCCCCATTGCGGAGTCCATATCTCCTCTATGTTCCGTAAAAAGTGCCCCTTATGCGGCGCGGCAAACGAACTTTCGGCAACTGAGTGCATTAATAGGGATTATTCCTTTTCAACCCAAAACAAAAGCCCTAAAAATACTCACTTCGTATGTCCTATATGCGGACTAGAAAGTAGTTCATATCTTACTCGATGTCCCGCATGCAATACGCGATTTATGTGATGTTCATGGGTGAAGCATTTAAAGTAGTTCAAAAGGAAGAAAAAAAACCAGTGCATGAGATTAAGAAAGAGATTTTCACCCTTCTTGACGAAGATGAAGTCGAAATAAAACGCCTTTCAATGGATGATATTGAGGAATGCGTCAAGGTTATGCGAAAATGCACCTTCGATGTTACTGCCTCGGATCTTTCAGTCGTTATAAAATACGGCGTCAGCTTTGGTGCGTACGTAAACCGCATGATGGTCGGTGCCGGCCTTGCGTGGCTTGCCTGTTTTGATTTTGAGTCAAAGCAGATTGTTCAAGGGACCCCTAACGCGCTGTATCTTGAAGATCCGGCCGTCCTTATTGCATATGAAGGCAGGGGAGTTCGTAAATCCCTTATTCTTGAACGGGAAAAAGAAGCAAAAAGCCAAAATCTTACCTACTTGTTTGCTTACCTTACTGACCCGCCCAAGAAGGAGAATATTGAAGGATACATTAAGGAAGCAAGTTCCTCTTTAGAATCAATGTACTATTCCTTGGGTTTTCAATTCCTTGGAACTCCAAAAGGCCTCATCGCCTTCAAGAAACTCTGACGTATGTTTAAATATCTTAAGCAGGAATAGAGACCATGCGTTATTTCTTTTATTTATTGCTTATTTTTCTTGCTCTTCCGCTTGTTTTTTCAGAAAGCTGCCCCCAAGGCCAATCGAGTATTTTTGTGCCAGCAGTAGTTCATAATGGCGGCGACCTTCTTGTTATTGAGGCCATCACCATTCCAGGCGATGGAGACATATACTCAACCGTAATCCCTTCCGTAGGTCTTTCCACCCAGGATTCCATAAAAACTGCCGTTAATTATGCGTTTAAAAAAGCAGGGTATGACCCATCTACTTGTGATGTTTTTATAAAAGTCGATGATAAGCGAACAAGTTCAATAGATGGCCCTTCGGCAGGTGCAGCAATTTCAGTGGTAACTTACTCTGCACTTGTCAATTCTCCTGTCCGTAAGGATGCAACTCTTACCGGGGCAGTTGATGGTGAGGGACGTGTGCTTGCAGTAGGCGGCGTTTTTGAAAAATCCTATGCTGCTGCCTTGCAAGGCATCTCCTATATCCTTACTCCAAGACATTCTTTTGATGAGCAAATTATTCTGGATTCATTTAGCTCAACAAACATAACTTTTTTTGAAATCAATTCGGTCGATCAGGCCATTTCTTTTTTGGTTGAAAACAAGCCCCTTGAGCAAAAGGAATTTTCAATTGTGCTTCGGGAGCTTCCTAATTTGACCGTTTATTCCGATCCCGGTTTGGCCGACTTTGCAGTCGTATCCCAAAATATGATCCGTCTTGAATCAGATGCAATTGATTCCATTCCTTCTTTCTTAAACACTTCCGAAGAACTAAAAAAATACTACTCAAATGAGCTTAAGAGGCAGAACTTGATTCTTGAAAAAGGATACCCTTATACTGCCGCAAACGAGGCCTTCCAGAATTTTATCTCAATAAAGACTATCACAAGCCTGTATTCCCTTGAATCGTTCACCCTCGAATCCAAAACTGAGGATGCACGCACTTGTATCGATTCCTTGAAGTTCCCCACTATGCATCCTGAGTCTTATGAGTGGGTAAGCGGCGCACAGCAACGCCAGGCATGGGCTTTGCAAAAACTTGATTCCCTCTCATCAAAAAATACCACTTTAGTGGAGGAAAAATATGCCTATTTATACGACTTAGGATATGTTTTTGGTTGGTGTGATGTCGCAAAATCCTTGCTTTCAAAAGCATCTCCCTCTTCATCAGATTCATTTGACGATTCCCGTTTTGCTTCACGCGTTGATGATTTACTTGATGAGACGCAGTCTGAGGTTTCCTCTTCTTCTTGGAATGATTACCTTGACTCTGCACGTATTTCAAAATCAAAAAAACACTATGTCGCAGCGTTATATGATCTTACGTTTGCAAAAACAATGGATCAAGTTGACAA
>CAYSWK010000033.1:0-11422 GCA_964434735.1 Microcaldota archaeon
AGTCCGTACACATACGCAACCTTAAGCTGGTTTGCCTGATGGAATTCGCTGTAGTTCAAGTCAAGTTTGCCTTTTGAAGAGAGCGATGCGAAGAATTCGTTAATACGCGTTCGATTCTGTGCACGATGAACGGTTTTAGCAAAAAAGTTTTGCGCGTCGTTTTTTGTTCCGTGCACAAGTACGAAATCTAAAGGAAAGAGAGTATTCATTATTCCAGGGCAAAACGAGGAACCTTTACGTGTAAGCGTTCGCAGTGCGGCTTTTTGGTCGTCAAACAGCTCAAAAAGAGGCAGGGCATGTTTTTGAACGAGTTTTATAATTTTTTTTGTAATGTTTGCCTGGTTTTTGAGAGTTACGTTCCACGTGCCCCATTTCTTAATGCTTGAGATATACCCGATATTTTCTGCAAAAATGCATCCGTTTTCATGTTTGTTGTGGGTGAGAGGGATTTTCCATTTTTTCACTTTTTTTGAGAATATGGCAACGTGGGGAATTAACGTTATTTCATTTTTAGTATTTCGAAAACTTGACTGGAAGTAGATTTCAAACGCCAAATCCTTGTTTTTTGATAATTTTCTAAGCCGTTGCCCTTTTTCTAAGATCTTGAAGTTGGATTGTGCAAGGCCAGAAATGATTTTTTGGCACGTATCAAGGAAAAGTCCTTTTTGCGTCATATTTCAACTAAAAGAAGATAAAGTTGATAAATTGGTATTTTTGTCTAACCAGCTATTTCTTCGCATCCGCCTGCACATTCTTCTTCAAAACAGGGTCTGCAAGCTGGATCGGCGCGGGCAAATCAAGTGCGCGTGCAACTAAAACTGCTTGTGATGCGCAAATATAATTAATCGTACCAAGCAATTTTTTCAAAAATTCTTCGGGAAGCTCCTTTTTTGATTCAAAATGATTCTTTATTTGTTTGAGTTCAGATGCGTTTTCCTCAGTTGTGATTATTCCGCGTACTCGTACTACACCTACTTCCTCCCCAAATGAGGACATGTGGACGTATGATACGGTGATTGCCTTGTCAGTGAAAGTGACTCCGGTAACATCAAGTTTTGTTGAAAGTTTTGAAAAGTCGTTTTTCTGGCCCCTGAATCCGTCAACTGCAAGTATTTTTCCAGATACAATCATTCTATCACGTTTTTTGAAATAGTACTATTTAAGGGTAAAAAGAGAAATAAATAAAAGAAGGCAAAAATTACCTTTGCTGAGGTGGACGTGCTTCACTTACGGTGATTTTTCGTCCTTCAATGTCCTTGCCGTTCATTTCTGCGATTGCCTTGTCTGCTTCTTCTCCATTTGCAAACGTGACGAATGCAAAACCTTTTGGTCTGCGCGTGATGCGGTCTTTTACGATGAACACATCAGTTACTTCGCCATAGGCTGTGAACAATTCTTTAAGGCGGTCTTCAGTTATGCTATATACTAAATTTCCGATATACACTTTCTTTTCCATTAAACTCAATCCTCTAGTAACACAGATTAATCTGTATTGTATACTAGATTCTATCCTGATGGATTTAATATCCTATAGGTCTGCGTTTTTTTCAAGTAGCAGTCGACCCCATAACCTTTATAAGTCGCCTTGTGCCATTCAATCGTATGAACGTTGCACGGATTGCCCTTGTGCTTTTGTTTCTTCTTGCATGTGTCCATGCGGAATTTATACTCAATAAGGTTTCAGTTGAAGCATATTCTCTCCAGGATGATGGCACGGCGCACATTAAGGAACGAATTACCCTTTTTGTGAGGGGCGATTATGAACGTCAACTTTATTTGAGCGGGTTTAATACGAATGATCTTTCATTTTGGGCAACTCAAACAGGTATTCGCGAAATAAAACCGCATATCAATCTCAATAAGGTCGAATTAGTTGATGATTTGACCATTACGCCTCAACCTCTTCGAAGCTGCAATCCGGGTCTTAACCAATGCCATGGAGAGATTGTCATTGAGTATACGGTAGGCCCCCAGTATAATGGCACAACGCAGGTCCCTAATACGGGGCTTTTCCTAGTAGATCATTACAAGCCGCGCACTACGAGGTATTTTTTGAATACCAACGCGCTTGCGTTTACCACTACCGAGCAGGACGACATCCTGTTGGGACGGGAAACGAATTTTACGATTTACCTTCCGCCTCGGACTGTACTTTCAAGCATTCAGATTAACCCTCTTCCTGAAAAAGGCATTCCAAAAGGCGTTGCATTCTTATCATGGACCGACACTATTCTAGTAAATTTTAAGGTCTTGTTTGATACTGAGGAAACATTAGATGAAGAGATTGCGTATTTCTTTCGGGCGAACATTTTTGGTCTTTTCCAGGGTTCACAAGCGCCGTTTTTAATCTCAATCATTATAATACTAGTTGGATCGTATGTGTACCTCTCAAGCGAGGTTGCAAAGAAAAAAAGGTAGGCTATATGTACAAGGGAGAAAAAGAGATTATTGATTATTTCATTTCACATCCAACATTAACCCTTACTCTTGAAGAGCTGGTGGGCAAAATACCCTTGCTTAATCCGGATATGGCGCGCAGGGCACTCGAATCTCTTAAAGAAAAGGAGTATGTATCCATTGCTTCAACGACTAAGACGACCTATTCATTCACTGAAAAGGGAAACGCCTGCAGTACAGGGGTTTCCCCCGTCCTTTCGTTTGTGCTTCGTGCAAAAAACCCCCTTCCTCTTTCAGGCCTTACTGATGAGGAGAAAAAGTCTTTGCTTGGACAGGCAAAGAAAAGGGGCCTTGTTGAAATAAAAGAAGGATCCGTCCATCTTATCGCATCTCAAAAACAGCTCGATGAGCTTAAAACCGCATGCATCAACGGTTATGCCTATTTCAAAAATCCTGCCCATGCGCACATGCCCGTACCCTCACAATACCAAGAGTTCATTGATCAACGGTTGGTTGAGGCGCGACAGTACAAGGAATGGTCAATTTCGTACACGGGAAAGAAAATCCTCGCGTCAGATTTTGAGGATTCCTTTGACGTTACGGTAAAGACAGCAAGCGCATCTTTAGGCAAGAACCACATCATCACTCAGCTAAGGAACAGGATAGCCGGAATTTTCACGTCAATGGGATTCGAAGAAATGGAAGGGGGCATGGTCGAAAGCGCATTTTGGAATTTTGACGCATTGTTCCAGCCTCAGGACCATCCGGCACGTGAGCTTGCTGATACGTTCTATCTTCAAGGCTCTGACCCCTTGCCTAAGAATGAGGTCGTTGCGCGGGTTCGTGACGTGCATGAAAAAGGATGGAAATATTCCTGGCAGGATTCAGCTGCAATGCAACGGGTTCTTCGTACTCACACTACGGCCGTTTCGGCACGTACGCTTGCTTCCCATTATGGGAAAGACGTTGAGAAGAAATATTTCGCAATTGGCCGCGTATTCAGGAATGAGGCAACAGATTACAAGCACTTAGCCGAGTTTCATCAGGTTGAAGGCATCATCGTATCGAAAAACGGCAATTTCCGTGAATTGCTTGGAACGCTTAAAACCTTTTATGCCCGACTTGGATTTGACCAGATTCGTTTTCGCCCAAGTTTTTTTCCCTACACTGAGCCAAGCCTTGAGATTGAAGTTTATTTCAAGCCAAAAAAGCAATGGATGGAGCTTGGAGGCGCAGGAATATTCAGGCCCGAGGTGTGCAAGGCGCTTTGGGGAAATTATCCCGTTCTTGCGTGGGGGCTTTCATTGGAACGCCCGCTTATGATGCTTCTTGACCTTGACGATATCCGTACGTTCTATAAGAACGATCTTGCTTTCCTTGAAGCGGCACGGGTGTGAGCTTGCAAAAAAATATTACGTTTATTGTTGCAGGTGCCGTCGTAGTTCTTATATATCTTCTTTTCTTTGTTGATTATCCGCAAACAACCTCGATCTCCCTTTCAAACAATTCTTCGTTAGGTCCCGTTATTCGTGCGGGAGGGGTACTTGTCGCATACGTATCAAGCCCGGTGCCTGAGAATATCTCTTTTCTTTCCTATTCTACAAAGCCGGCGCGCGAGATTGTTGTTTTTGAAGGTAACGGAATCGGCAACAACCACTTTGACGATTTTTTCAATTATCTTAAGTCATTTGAGCAAAAAGGGTTTTCAGTGCGAAAGACACGCGCAATCACTCTTGGCAAGGGAGAAATTCTTGTTATCCCAACCGGCGCAATGCCCGATTCCCTTATTGATAACCCTTCGCTTTGGGTAGATCGGTACGTATACTATTTTGGAAGGCATGACTTATCCATTCGCCAGGGCGACATTAAGAATGAGGAATGGTACTCGTCGTTGAGCAGCACCCAAAAAGAGCATCTTATTGATGCGGGTACGAGCATCGAGGACATTTGGCAGAACCATTCATTCATACGCCAGGATATTGAGTTCCAACCATGGATTGTCAATGGCTCTCGAAGTTACCTTTCCAATGGAGTTTCAACTCTTTATTTCCCGTCTCATTCAACGTATGCGCGGCTTGTCTCACCTTCTCAGGTGCAGGATTATGTGCTCGAAGCACAGCCCCTTGATATGGGCATTATCGAGCTTGAGCAGTCCAAACAAAAATTAGTGCTTATAACCATTAATCGTACGCAAGGAAACGCAGTTTTGACCGTATCAAAAAATGGCGTTAACATTTCTTCAAAGCAAATCGGCAGGGTTGTTGAAGAAACGGTTTTTGAAGAGCCTTTTAAGTTCGACGTTCCGGGCACATACGTGGCAGTCATTACTGATATGTCTGGCCCCGTGGGCGGCGGCGTATTGCATATTCCTGAATTGACCATAATTCAAACTCAAAAGTTTGGCAGGCGTATCCATTACTGGGTAACTCAAGACGGAGTACCGTATGATGGTGAAATCCAGGTAAGCCTTAACAATGGGACTTCAAAGCAATTGTACGTTAATCAGGGCGAGTTGACTGTCGAAGCGAAGTTTCATGAAGGAACCAATGAGCTTATGTTCAAGGCAAGCGGCAATACGATTAGTAAGCAGGTTGACCAAAGCGGCGATTCGTTCCTTGCACCGTTTATAACTCTTGGAATTCCCGGAGGTATTTTGGTCCTTTGCATATACGGGTTTATCCGTTTTTCAAAAAAACCAACGTACCTTCTACGCGTGCCTGAACAGGTTCGTGAGGTTCGTAAGAACGTTTCGCTTACAGCCTCGCAGTTTGAAGGGATATTTAGGCAAACCCAAAAGGACCTTTCCATTTCGGGCCCTCTTTCTCTTGCTGAAATTATGATCGGGCTTAGGAAGTACCTTACGCTGGGGGCAGACATGACCGAAGGCAACATCGAGCACATTCTTCTTTCTCTTGAAAAAGAAGGGAAATTGAAAGGTTTTAGAGGGTATTATTTGATTGGTGACGCAAAAGACCTTGAGAGAAAAACATTGATTCGAATTGTCCATGATCGGCTCATTGGAAGGGGCATTGAATGCGTTATTACAAAAGACTCAATTAAGACCAAGCACGCGAAAGTCATTTTCTCGCTTGATTCGTTGTCACAAACTTCTTCTGTTCTCGTTTTTGAGGATCTTGTTTCCATGGAATCGCACATTTCCTCTCTTTCACCTGAAAATGCCGCGCTTTTGCGCATGAGGGTAAAAAACGGCCAGGTCAAAATTACGACTCTTGATAAGTTTGAGGACGTATTATGAAACAGGCGATGCTGTTTTTTTGTCTTTTTTTGCTCACCACCTTCTCGTATGCATCTATTTCCCAAAACATTACTGCCGCAAACAACGCATTTGCATCTTCCATTCAAAACGGATATGCTTCTTTTTTGCCTGAACAGGTGCCTTCAAGGGGCAGTCCAGTAACTGTCCTTAACGCAACTTTTTTTGGGATTAGCCCCGCGATTGATTCACGCATATCTTCACTCTCAAACAATCAGGTTTTGTATGCAACCGCGATTGAATATGAACCCGTTGTCCGTATTGCGTATGTCAGTAGCGACCAGAAATGTGCAAATGAATTTGAAACCCAGGATACTATTACGTACGTGCTTGGTGAGTCGACAAAACATGTCGAATTTAGGAGTTTTTTTAGGAATGGAACTAAACAATGGGCAGCACCTGCAGACCAGCCTATTTCCTCCCTTCAACTCACTCAAAATGAGCTTGAGCAATCTGAGTTTGATACGTTGCAAATTTCCTTGGTTGCCGTTTTTGAAATTCCCTACGAGGCACGGATTGTTTCCATGAGGTTTAATCGCGATGTTGATCCTGGCTCAGGTGCAGTATCCGAAGGATGTGATCCGTGGGTTGAGGAAGAGCAAGGAGTGCTTACCTACGAATTAGTCGATTCAAAAAATTATACTGTTGAAAGCACCAAAAGCCTTATGCGAACGGTTGCCCCTGCGCTTAAGGAGCAATGGTTTAGGAACAATCATTTTGATTCGCTTATTTTTTCAAATAGGCTCTTTTATCAGGCGCACATCGATAACGCAACTTCTCAATGGTATACGTTTAATATGACTCAAGATGCGTTTGGTTATTCAACGGGCATCTCGATTCCGTATTTGCAAGAAGCAGGGATGAAGCATGAGGAGCATATCGGCGTGGTTTCGCCTTATCTTTTGGATAGGACCAATTCAACGTATGGGGTAGCGTATTTGTTTAATTATTCATTCCTACCTCAAACCGGGCTGCATAGTATGAACCTTACCCTTACGGATCATTTTGGAAATACGGTTACTCACGGCGAGATCCTTGCAAGTAGGGGGATACGTACGGCAACTGCGCATGAGTTTGTGGGAAATTCTTTCGAGCGGCCGTTTGCAGATGAGCGTATTCAGACCGTTGGAGTTTTTACGCTTTCAATCGGCGTACTTGGGCTTGTTTTCCTTTTGGGTGCGTTGCCGCGCATTTCCTCATTATGATTGCTTTAGATTTCCTTGCAATCTGCGTTGCACTCGTTTGCCAACGTTTTAAACCGCGTAATTTGTTCTTTGCTAAATTCTTTTGCAACAATAAGCACCGTTGCCTTTCCTTCAACATTTTTTGAGATTGCTTGGCGGAACGTTTCGGCTGTTAGGCGGGGAACGTTGAATTTTGCAAGCGTGTGCCCTACTGCATATTCGCTCGTAATCATAAGGGAATTCGCTTCCTGGGGGTAATGTCCGCCTCCCACTACAAATGCTGGTTTCCAGTGCCGGGGAGAGGGATCCGTTGTTTGTTCCCCGTTCCCTGTTTTCGGTTTTGGGTTAAGCTCCAACGCCTTCATGATTGCGCGCGCCGCAATGCGTGCGGCATTTGCGTCTTCAAAATATTTTTCGTTGCTTCCGATTTCAACAAAGCAAATTGGCACGTTGCAGGTAGGTCCATGGTGGTCGGTTTCAAGGCCGATTGCAAACCGTGATTTTTCAGCATCAAGTAGTTTTTTGGCTTCTTGAAAAAATGCTTTCATAAAAAAACAAGGGGCCGTATTAAGCGTTGAAGGGGCCCCTCCTAAAGCCGCGAGGTGCCAGTTTCCCGGCGCGTGTGTTGTTATGATCGGTTCGTCTATTTTACTTCTATGTGAACTTAATATGATCAACAGGTCCGTTTCAAAATCGGTTGGAACATCAAGGATTGATTCAACATGCGTATCGATAAGGGAATGTCCTTTCCATTCCCATTTATCCTTATTTTTCCCTATGAAACCCTCCTCTACGAGGGCACGTGCTAGGTTTGAGCTTGCAGGCACTTGCGATGAAAAAAGTAATACCGATATTATATCACCATAAAGAAAAGTACTACGGTTATCGGGATGGTTGCATTATCATCAAAACCCAGCGGCAGGCTTTCAACAAGTGCCGTAATAATTGCAAGCGGCAGTGCGATCCAGCCTACCCAAATATAGGTAAGCATTCCCATCGCGGCAAACGCAACACTCCCTTCTATTGTCTTTTTTGAATTAAGGGGGTTTTTTATTTTTCCATTCATTCCGACTAATGTGGAAAATCCGTCTCCTGCGCCAAGAAGGAAAATTCCAGTTGCAATTTCTTCAGTGCTGTTCAAGAAGACAAGAAGAATAAGAATCCCCGTCGCGTACCATGCAAATCCCCAAAAGGGGACTGGCGCATTTTCACGTTCAAAAAGGGTCATAAGTGTATTGGAAACAGGGTCTTTATTGCCGCAAAGTCGCCGGTTTATGAAAACCGATCCGATTATGAGCGCGCCAAAGCCTAAAACCATGAGTTTGAACCTACCTATTAAGAATAAAAGTGCGAGTGCAAGCATCCCAAGAAAGATATGGATTACTTGCCTTCTAATTTCTTTTTCCATATATTTCCCATCCTATGCTCGTTATGGCATATGCAAATGGCGCAACAATGAGTCCGCCAACAATGTCCTCAAAAGTATGGACGCCTAAGTACATCCTGCTTATTGCAATCACCAGTGCACCTACAATAAGTACGGGGTATATTTTTTTATTAAGAAAGGCAATCATGAAAGTAAATGCAACTGCGGCATGTATGCTTGGAAAGGAGTATTCGTTTGGGCAGGTAACTTTACCCGTTTCAAACGCACAGGGTCTTTCTATGCCGTATGCTTCCTTTAAACCGAGACCAAGAATGGTTGCCATTAAAACAGCAACAAGTATTTTTACTCGTTTGTCATTTTTTGGCTCAAGCAAGAACGTTGCGGCAATAACCATTCCTACAAAGAGGATAGGTTCATTAATTGCCCTAGCCAAGGGATCGAAAATGCCATTGTTTTTAGAAAAAAACCATTCGGTTATCCGGTCCATTTGGTTACCTTATGTTAACGTTGTTGCTTGCATTTTTTAATCCATTTGATTTTTGTGCAAAAAGTGTTGGTTTTTAAATATCTTATTCGTTGTTGACTTGGTTAGTATGAAGAGTACGTCAAAAGTCCCTATTTTGTTACTTATGCTTTTGATCTTTGTGTCTTTTTCGTTTTCAGCAGATGGTGACATAGGTAGTTGTCCATATCTCATTAATACTTCAGGAACCTATCAATTGCTTGTTTCATTATCGAACGGGGCGGCGTATCCTAATGAAGCATGCATTCATATCAACACAAGTAATGTGTACCTTGATTTAGGCGGATATAGTATTGAGAATAGTACTTCTATTTCCCCCATTGTCGTTGGTGACAATTATTTTGATGTTGGGTTCAATAATCACTATGTAGTTCCTGAAAATATTATCATTGCGAATGGAACAATTAGAAATTCGGCAACCGACGGTATTTTTGGCCAGGGTTTTAACAATTCTCTCATTTATAATGTAACCATTATCAATGCTACGACGGGCATTGTTTTTACTTCACCTAGTTTGCACGGTTACAATTATATCAATAATACCTTTAGGCATATTCGTGTATACAACTCAACAATTAATGGGATTGAGATGTATGGGTATAATACGTCGATACGCGATAGTGAATTTTCCTCGAATGCTCAGTACGGTCTTAAATTAGGTCTAACTCAAAGTAATCTTTCTAATCTTTCACTCATAAATAATTCGTATTTTTCGCTGGTAATTACCAACATGATTTATGATGAATGTAGTAATGTTTTTGAAAATTTGACCGGTGGATATCATAATCGTACCGTTCAGGTCATTAATACAAGTCAGACGGCATTTGAGAATCGTACGGTTTCTGGAGTGTATATTTGTGATGCAAACGAAACTCAATTAAACAACATTACGATCGATAACTTTCCGGGAAGAAGCGACGGCATTATCTTTTACGAAGTAAGCTCTGTCGCTGGTGCGGTGCTTAAAAATATCAATATTAATAGGTCTGTGGCAGGTATTCAACTCGGTTCTGGGCCAACCACTCTTACGAATATTTCGATCAGAGATAGTGGCGGCGCAACATACACAAGCTCTATTGTTGCATATTCTTCAACAGATTATACGAATGTTTTTCATAATGTCTCTGTGAGAGGGGGTTCTGGTAACGGGTTGTTTTTGGGTTCAGGTTCATACAATATTACTAATTCGTCATTTATTCTTAACAACGGATCCGGGCTGACAAATGGGAATTCAGGTATTTTAAGAAATTGTTCCTTTATTGGCCTTAATGTTTCAAATAATACGGCTCATGGTCTTGCATATGATTTACGAACTGGTTCATTTTTTGGTGGTAATTTTCAGAATCTTCTTATTAAAGATATAGAATCACAAAGAAACAACGGTACGGGAATTGTTGTCGCAGGCCATAGAGATGCGATGGGATTCTTTGGTAATAATATCGTGTACAATGTTACTTTTCAAAATATTTTCTTGAAAAACAATTCTGATAGTGATATTGAGCTTGAGCTCACAGACAACGTGACTTTTGATAATATTACGTTTGCGTCTAATCCTTCAGCGTATTCGCAAACTGTTTGGTATGGGTTGTACATTAATTATTCCTATAATGTGGTAGTTAATAATTCAAATTTCACTAATGTGGGAAATGCAATTTTCATTAATGAGTCAAACCTTACAAAAGTGTATTCAACTGTTTTTACGCAGACGAACGTTTCATTCAATGCAACTGATGGGAATTATTCGATTGTTAGTGAAACGGTGTTGCCGGCAGCGGCTCCCGTAGGCTCGTCCATTAGTAAGATGATCAATATTTCGGCAGCACCAGGTGATTTATCTGTAGGGACGTTTAATCTTACCCTCTTCTATCTTGATTCGGATATAGGCACTCTTGATGAAACAACCGTTTCTATGTATTTGAAACCAGGCACCGGTTGGAGTTATGTAAGTTCTCAACTTCTCGATGCGTCCAATAACCGGATTTCAGTTGCCAATAATGCCTTATTTGGAACGTTTGCTCTTTTTGCAAATGCTTCTGCAGACACAACTGCACCAAAGCTTACTGTTCAGGCACCTGTCCAAGGACAGAATTATTCAAGCAACTCCGTTGCGATCAACTATGTGCATATAGGTGCAGATGTCGATGATTGTTCCTATTCATTGGATGGTGCGGCAAATACTACGCTTGCATCTTGTGCCAATGCAACCATAACTCCAGGATTTGGAAGGCATAACATAACTATTTACGTCAATGATACAAGCAATAATGTCAACGCAAGTTCACTTTTGAATTTCACTATTGACGTCTATACTCCCTTATTATCCGTTCAGTCTCCTACAAATAATTCCAATTTCACCGGTTCAGTTGCATTTAACTACATCGTATCTGAAAACCTTACAAGCGCAACCTGTTCCTATTCACTGGATGGTGCAGCAAATAATACGTTGTCCAACTGTGCCAATACTACAAAGAGCCCTGCAGAAGGAAGGCACACAATCATTTTCTTTGCAAATGATACTGTTGGAAACCTCAACGTTTCAACCCAGATCAATTTCACCGTTGACTCAACTGCACCTACGTTGTCAGTTGAAAGCCCTGTCAACAATACTCAATACAACACTTCAAGCGTTGCCTTTGACTTCACCGTTTCTGATGCAT
>CAYSWK010000034.1:0-9550 GCA_964434735.1 Microcaldota archaeon
CACGGACCGCTACTGGCAGCCAGAAGAACAATGCTTTCGCGAATACCTTCACCGCCCCAGCTAAGGCACCGCCCAAAATGGAATACGTATGCTATCCCGATTACAGAAACGAATTATGACTCACTTATTTCAGTCGCATTAGAATTATCGCGTCAAATTACTGAAGGAAAACTTGACGAATTCACTGCTAATCGACGTTTTGGCGCACTTGAAAAACTGATTATATCACCTCCTTTTTCACCGGCTGAGGCTGCTGGAATACTGCGAGAACTCATACGCAGTGAACGGCTTCCAAAGGACCTACTTGTAAGAACACGGGAACTACTTGAAAGCTTCCAGTATGAATAAAAACTATTGAAAGGAAGTGCAAAAATCGGATTACACATGATTTAAAAAAACTCCTTATCTTAACTAACGTTAGTCGAATTTTTCAGGCACCTATCTTCAAAACAGGAGACCGGGTGCTGGAAACAGTTCTGACTCCCACCATAGCTCAACTGGTAGAGCGATCCGCTGTAGCATGTTCGCTTCGCACAATAGGACGAAGCTATCGTTTCCAAAGTACACACTTTGGTAGATACGGATAGGTTGCTGGTTCAAGTCCGGCTGGTGGGAAAAAAATTTATCAGCTGATCGTTTTCAGTCTTGCTGATCCGTTGTTCGTTTCGAGTTTTCAGTTTCCCGATCATTAATCGTCTTGCGTTTCCTATTTTGAGTTCTGGTTTCGCCCAATGCCAAGACATAAAAACACATTTAACCATAATTTATACTATGAAACCCGTACGGATCCGAATCATTGCTGCCCACGAGGTGAGCGATGAACAGGTTAACGCAGTCAAACGCGGACTTAACTTCTTCGTAAATCAAGGCATACGAGTTGAAACTGCCCATATTGAAGAACCTTCTGCTTTTGCAGATGTGAAAAATGGCCCATTTATACGAGGAGTATTAAACGGACCTGAAGAAAAAGAAATTCCCGCCTGCATACCTTGGTATATTCAAGCAATGTCCCTTGCACGAGGAAACAGTGTGTTGGGGCTCGGGATAAAGGCAAGAAGGATACTATCACAAAACGGATATGCTGTCCTTGGGATTTGCGAATTTTTAGAAGGGGGAGTTATTTCTACTGCAAGCATAAGTACACTTCCCAAAGAACTTAGCGCAAAAGCACTTGAACTCATTGCCCGTCATGAAGCAGGCCACCTCTTTAGACCAAATGAGCATTGCGAAAATAAGATGTGTGTCATGCAAGAAAACAAAACAAAAGAGGATTTCCTTGGAACTCACGTCGCACGTGAGCTTGATTTTTGCACCGCATGCGCCGCAACGATTTCACAAATAATTGCGCAAATGCAAATGCCTGTATATGCATAAAACCTAAAAATACCCTTTTTGCATAAGCACTTCAGCAAGCCAGACAGCACCTTTTGCCGCGCCCATTTTTGTATTATGAGAAACAAGCACGTACTTAAGGCCAAATACATTATCTTTTCGCATCCTCCCAACAGAAGTGGTAAGTCCGTTGCCCGTATCGCGGTCCAACCTCACTTGAGGCCGTGATGGATCTTCAAACACCCGAATCACTTCCTGGGGGGTTGAATGGGTTTTTACCGATGCCTTGTAGTTTCGCAGTGCCTTGATTGCGGATTCAACCGTTGCCTCGATTTGTGTTTCAACAAAAACACTTTCGGTGTGACCTTCCAAAACAGGTGCACGTGTGCACGTACAGGAAACGCCGAATTCCTTTCCAAGAATCTTTTGGGTTTCTTTTTCAACCTTTTCCTCTTCACCTGAAATGAACGGAATAATATTATCTATATTGTCGAGTGCCTTTACCCCTGGGCTTCTTCCTGCGCCTGAAACTGCCTGCATAGATGTCATCAATACGCGCTTGATGCCGAATGCATCGGACAACGGTTTAAGCGTAATTGCCAAACCAGTTGTCGTACAATTAGGGATTGGCGCGATGAATCCATTCCATCCGCGGTTTTTTCGTTGCACATCAATGAGTTTTGCCGATTCAGGATTGACGCACGGAATAATAAGTGGAACATCTTTTTCATAACGAAATGCCGAGGCGGTGCTAATAACTGCACAATCCTTTGCAAAACGAGGCTCAAGTTCCTTTGCAACATCTGATTCGACACAGGAAAATACAAGGTCGTAATCCTTGCCCGTTGCTTTCGATGAATCAAGCACCGTCATACGCGCAACACATTCAGGAAGAACGCCTTCTGCATACCATTCAACGATGCCATTCCTGTTGATTGCGTCCGCATATTTTTTTCCTGCAGAACGTTCCGAGCCGCAAAGAGCAGTAACTTCAAATTGGGGATGGTTCTCAAGTGCCGCAATTGCCTGCTGGCCAACAATGCCTGTTGCCCCTATGACTGCTACGGATTTTTTTGACATGGAAAAATAAGATAAAAAAGGTAATTTAACTGTGCCGTTCTAGATGTTCTTCACAAATTCAGTCAAGACGTCAATCAATTCCAAATAACTCTTCTTTGAAACCCATTCCTTGTTTGAGTGCTCCCCGTCGCCAATGGGCCCGTAGGAAACAACTGGAACTCCTTGCATCGCAATGAGGTTTTCATCAGCCACGGACAATCCGTAATTAAACGCAATCGGTTTGCCAAGCTTTTCCTTGATAAGTTTTCCAAGCATCTGGACGTTTGAATTGTCCTCAGGAGTCGTATACGGCATAAGGTAAGGGACTTCGCGAGGCTGTACAACGACTTTTGCCTGTGCATCATGTGCGCCTTTCTTGACCGTCCCTTTGGAATAGAGTTCATCGATTCGTGCCTGAATCTGCTTTTGGGCGGACTCAATCGTTTCGGGAACCACCAGGTGCCTATCGATGAGCATCTGGCATTCGTCAGGAACTGATAATGAAACTGCGTGTGAAAAGATTTTTCGCACAAACTGCGAACCGTGCTGGAGTTTTGGATGTTTTGGCAATTCCTTGTTTTGCTCATCAACTGCCAAGGCAAGATGTGCACTCTGAGTAATTGCAGAAATGCCTAATTCCTGCCGTGCCGCATGGTAGCTCTTGCCTGGAACGTCAATCCTGAATTGAACACGGCCGCGCCTACCCATAGTAACGGTGCGCGTTGCCTCATGCATGTCATGAACATCTGAAATCTCAGTAACTAATACAAACTCAGTGTCTTTCAAAAATCCTGATTTACAAAATTCAAAACATCCTTGCGAATCGTTTTCCTCATCGGAAACAAATGCGACCTTGATTTTTCTGTCAGTTTTCACTTCGACTGCTTTCAAAATGGCAGCAATACCTGCCTTCATGTCGTAGCCGCCAAGACCGTATAATTTCCCATCCACTTCGGTAAGCTTGTACGGGTCAACCTTTTCGTAATTGTATGCGGGCACCGTATCAATATGCCCTTGGAACATGATTGCTTTCCCACGCGTTCCGCGTTCGGCTAAAACATTGTATCGTTCGGTCCCGAACTTTTGAAGAGTTACTTTGAAACCACGTGCTTCAAGCTCCTTTGCAAGGAAAAACGCTATTTCCTTCTCATCAGGAAATACTGAGTGAATTGAAACAAGTTTGGAAAGAAGGGAAAGGGAATCCATGGGATCACATTATTGATGAATAAATGTTTCAAGAGAAACGCGGTCTGCAGGGTGAAGCCCATACAATACGGGAATGAGCGTTTCAAGTCCTCTGGACACACCCTCATCAAATTGCGTATTAGTGCTACCAATAACTACGTCTGCAGGCAACACGCCCACTGGAGTTAAACCTGCTTTGTGAGAAGATGCAACTACTGCTGGCCAACAACCACGATCTTCTGCAAAAATAACTGCCCTGCCAACACCATGCTCTGCTTCAATCATGCGCACTGCTTGGATTTGAAGTGCAGTCATAAGCCCATGGCCCTGATGAGCTTGAAACGTGGCAAAATCACTTAACTCATAAGTTGGAACATGTCTAAATCCTTCAACGGGAAGGTCTGCGCGTTCTGCAATAAGTGCAGAAATTATTTGGCCTGAGCCATTTCTTGCAACTACGGGTATGTTCCCAGGTTCATTAAGCATCTCGCGCACAATATCGGGAGTTAACTCTACCATATATCGAGTAAATGCCTCTCGATACAAATCAGTAATTGCATAAACATCTGATTCGGTTGGAACACTTAAACGCTCAAGAGAATAACCCAAGTCTGCTACTTGCGCAAGAATATTATTTGGATTGGGTCTTTCTCTAGTAGTGGCGGCAGAATTTGCCCTTACCAGATCTAAATGAACTGCCTGATCAGGTATACGGCCGGCGCTATTCTTTCCAAGATAAACAATGGAATGGTCCATATCTCCGATTACACTAAGAGGAATAATTCCTTCTACCCTCAGTCCATCAATAGACGTACGTAAACCTTCATTAAGAAACGTGTTTGATACAACTGCACGAACCTTTGTTCGATCACAATCAGGATGCTCGCTTTGTGCAGCCCATATTTTTGTAACAAGGTGTATTGCACTAGATCGCTCAATTAAAACCTCTTGCGCCCAACCTCTAATGCGGTTGCTTGATCCTCTGGAAATCTCTGAAGGACCTTGACTTCCTGAAGACGCGTGTGGATGTGCAATTTCACATGTTCGTGCTCGTAATGACATAATTATAACCTTCTTAATTTAACTTAGATGCATACCCTTTTTAAATATTCGTACTTTTTGTACGATTAAAGCTATTAAAAACCCCAAATTATTACGATTATCGTAAATTTCACAGTTGTTGGTCTTCATGCTGTACCTTTTTTCGTATAGTAGTTCTTGTGGAACCTACAAGACTGTTCATCAATCGATTTATAAAGGTTTTGACAAAGACGTTTGAGAGTATGACAAATGCCGTAGTTACGTTGTAAAACGTATACTTTGTGGATAAAAGAACGAGATTTATAAAGTATAATGAATAGGAAGGCGGCATGTCAATTTTTCATTGTGCAACAGAATCAATAGGTAATACCCCTCTTTTGAAAATAGGAAACGTATATGCAAAACTTGAAACGATCAATCCGTCAGGAAGCATCAAGGATAGAATGGCCGCATATATTCTTGAACAAGCTGAAAAAGAAGGGAAAATCAAAAAGGGCCAGACTATTATTGAAGCAACTTCGGGGAACACAGGAATTGCATTCTCAATGCTTGCTGCAAGTAAAGGATACAAAATGATTGCAGTTATGCCTAAAAATATGTCTCAAGAACGCGTAAAAATGATACAAGCATTTGGTGCAAACGTCGAATTTGTAGCAGATAATGATTTTTTAGGAGCGGTTGCCCACCGAGACAAACGGGCACGGGAATTGAATGCGTTTATCCCCGACCAATTTGCTAATCCTCTTAATGTTGACGCACATTTCAATGGCACAGGAAAGGAGATCCTTGAACAGCTCACTAGCCCCATAAGCGCTTTTGTTGCAGGGGTAGGGACAGGGGGAACGCTCTTTGGCACGGTCAAGCGAATCCGAACACGGGATACACAATGCAAATGCGTAGCCGTTGAACCATTAGAAAGCGCGGCCATGAGTGGCAAAAAACCAGGAACGCACAGAATTCAAGGAATTGGAGATGGGTTTATTCCTGAAATCGTCAAACTTGATGCGATCGATGAAATCGTAACAATCCCTGAACAGGAAGCAGTTAATAAAACCCTCGCGCTCTGGAAACAGGGAATTTTAGTAGGAATATCATCAGCTGCAAATCTTTTGGCGGCCGAATATAGGTATAAAGAATACGGCGGAAACGTCGTAACCGTTCTTCCGGATAGAGGAGAACGGTATCTGAGTATGCTCTAATACGACCTTTGCCGAAATAGCATCCGTTTGTTGGCTATCTTTATATTCCTTTTTCTGCAGTAAAAAGATGATATTACTATGAGGTTAGCAGTATGACTGAGATCAACCATGTTTCAAAAGAACTTTCAAAAATGAACCCCCAGCCGCACATGGAACATTATGATACATTTTACGCCGCAGGTGAAGGGCAGTTCGCACAAGATGTTGAATGGTTTGACTCAAAACACATCAACGCCGCATACAATGCAGTAGAACGTCACGCCAAAGGAAGATTACGAAATAAGGTTGCACTTATCTACCATGGATCCGATGACAAGATAGAAAAGTTCACCTACCTTGATTTACACAATGAATCTTCAAGGTTTGCAAATGTTTTGAAAAAACTAGGTGTGATGAAAGGAGATCGTGTTTTCTTATTCATGCCGCGCGTTCCTTCAGTATATGCAACATTCCTTGGAACGCTCAAACTAGGCGCAGTGGCATCGACCCTGTTTGGGGCATTCGGGCCCGAAGCGTTACTTGACCGGCTTGGAAACAGCGAGGCAAAAGTTGTCATTACCTCTCCAAGTCTCAAGCCAAAAATTGACCAAATAAAGGATAAGCTGCCAAACTTAACTTATGTTATTGTCGTAGGAGGTACTCCCGATCATGATCCTGCAAAAGGAGGCTCTTACCCCATTGTCATAAGCTATGAAAAGGAAATGAAAGACGCTTCAAAGAAGTTCGAATGCGTCAAAACAAACAAGGAAGATTTAGCATTCATGCTTTATACCTCAGGAACAACCGGAAAATCAAAAGGCGTAGTTCATGCACACGCAGGAATCGTCCATCATCACGCAACTTCCAAATACATTCACGATTTACATGAAGAAGATATCTATTGGTGCACGGCAGATCACGGATGGGTAACGGGAATCATCTACGGGATTCTAGGTCCGCTCTCAAACGGAGCAACACTCGTGCAGTATGAAGGACGCTTTGACCCGGAAAAATGGTATGAAGCATTGGAAAAACATCAAGTAACTATTTGGTATACTGCACCCACGGCAATTAGAATGCTCATGAAGGCAGGAGATGAGCTTCCAAAACGTTATGATTTTTCGCATTTGCGCCATATCTACAGCGTAGGGGAACCGTTGAACCCTGAAGCGATCCGTTGGGGCTTGAAGGCATTCAACGGCTTGGCATTCCACGACACGTGGTGGCAAACCGAAACAGGAGGAATGCTCATCGTCAATTATCCGTCAATGCCCATAAAACTAGGAAGCATGGGAAAACCGTTCCCTGGAATCACCGCTTCAGTAATTGATGATCATGGAAAAGAACTTCCGGCAGATGTTGAGGGTAATTTAGCAATAAAACAAGGCTGGGTTTCCATGATGAGGGGAATCTGGAAGAATGAGGAAAAATACAAATCGCTCTTCACAAACGGATGGTACGTAACCGGCGACCGGGCAAAAAAGGACAAGGACGGGTATTTCTGGTATATCGGCCGAGCAGATGATGTGATTAAAACTTCTGGTGAACGCGTAGGGCCGTTTGAAGTTGAATCAGTGTTGGTTGAACATCCTGCAATTGCAGAGGCAGGAGTCATCGGAAAACCAGACCCCGTACGTGGGGAAATCATCAAGGCAATATTATCAATACGTGAAGGACAACATGCCTCTCCTGAATTAGAAGAAGATATCCAAAAATTTGTGAAAACTCGTTTGGCAGCCCATGCATACCCTCGAGAAATCGCATTTGTAAAAACCCTGCCAAAAACGCGAAGCGGCAAAATCATGCGCAGGGTTTTAAAATGCCAAGAGCTTGGACTTCCCGTCGGGGACTTAAGTACGCTTGAGAATGATTAAATGAACGTCATCATAGTTCACGGTTGGGGATATTCGCCAGAAGGACACTGGCAGCAGTGGCTTTTGAAGGAATTAAAGAACAGGAAAATAGAAGCAACGCTCCCAACTCTTCCTGATTACGATCATCCAATACAAAATAAGTGGGTTGAAGCACTTGCCGAGGAACACATTGACGAAAACACGGTTCTTGTCGGACACTCGCTTGGAAATCACACCATACTTCGCCTGCTTGAAAAAGGAACAAAGATAAAAGCAGCAATTCTTGTATCGGGATTTGCAGAATACAACGGGCTTGAGCCGATTCAAAACTTTTTCAAAACCCCTTTTGACTGGAAAACAATCAAGAAAAATGCGCAAACATTCATTGTAATCAATTCAGACAACGATCCCTATTTTTCTTTTGAAAACGGTGAAAAGCTCGCAAAAAACCTTGGCGTTCCGCTCCTTACGGAACACAACGCAGGGCATATCAGCATTTCAGCGGGTTTTGGTCCTTATCCGCGAATTCTTGAACTCGTGCTTAAAAACCTTATATAAAAAACTCAAGATTCTTAAACAATCTCGCCACAAGTTCCAATCGGTGAAACCAATGAAACAACTAGCGATCCTATTGATTGTTTGTATGCTGCTCCTTTCAGGGTGCACGCAACAGGCAAACCAACAAACTGCGCAACAAACAGGCCAACCGCAAAATACGGCTCAACCTACAACTACTCCGGAACAACCTGCAACAACAACTGAACAAACACAACCTGCACAAAGCCCGCTTGAACAGCTGGGAAACCTTCTTACAAGATCAGCAACGCTTGAGTATAAGGTTAACTATGAAATCGCCTCCGAAGAAACATCCCAAATGACCATGTACCTTAAAGGAATGGGGGAAAATCAAAAACTCAGGGTTCAAAGCACAGTAAACGAAAATGAAATCAACGCGTACATGCTCGGTAAAAGTATGTACGTATGCACCAAATCCGAAGGAATGCACAGTTGCTTTAAGATGATGAAAACTAAGGACAATGACCCATCGAGTGCCGTCAACCTTGGATTTACCAAAGAAGACCTTTCACTTCCTTCGATGAAGATAACTCCTGATGGAACATATGAAGTAAGCGGAATGATTGCACCTTGTTTTAAAATCCAAAAAGATGAGGAGCCCATACAACGAGTCTGCATGACAATGGATGGTGCAATGGTATACTATGAATCAACCATCGATGACAAAACCACCGTCGTGCGTGCCCTCTCATATACAAAAACCGTACCAGACTCAGACTTTGAACTTCCTGCAGGCGCAGAAATTACTGATGTCTCAAGCATGGGATACCAATAATTTTTTTCTTTTCTTTTAATGTGCATTAATTACGATTTTCGAAAAATATTTATACTTCGCGTGATTGAAGAATAGTATGAAAATTGATGATGTCGATGAAAAAATCATCGAGATGCTCAAAAAAGATTCACGAACGACTAACGGCACCATTGCAAAGGAGATCAAATTAACAGAAGGTGCAGTAAGGCACCGAATACAAAAACTGGTGGCACAAGGTACAATTGCAAAATTCACCATAGATGTTTCAACAAAAAACAATGTCTACGGATTAGTAATGCTTAAGGCCGTTAAATCAGTAAAAGACATGATGAAAGATCTTTCACAAAGCGGCATTGCAAAGGAAAGCTATGAAATTTCAGGTGATTTTGACGGCTGCGCGATTCTTGAAGGGAGCTCACTTGAAGAAATAGACAAAAAGGTTGATGATATCCGTTCGCTCAAAAGCGTTGCGGATACCAAGACGATGATGAGCTTTAAAAAATATTAAAAAAATTATTGTATCGTCTCAAGCAGCATTTTCCTCATTTCAACAGGCTCAAGGTCCTCAAGTG
>CAYSWK010000035.1:0-9427 GCA_964434735.1 Microcaldota archaeon
TATTTTTTTGGAAAGCGTAATTGTTAATTCAATGAAAAGAAAAACAAGCACGCAGAGGATGGTTTTTACGATCAATGATTTAAAAATTGCATGTTCTGCAATTTCCTTTATTTTTTTATAGTAATATGCCGTTAAAACTCCCAACGGAAAACAGAGGACATACACAAACCACTCATGGAACATCCGAAGTGGGTCTCCATTTTCAAAAGGCCGTAATATGATAATTCCCAACCCACAGAGCCAAAGCAGCCCTATTTTGACTTGTGTTGGCATTTTTTGTCTTAAGAGAAGGAAGTAAGCTAAGTACCAAAAAAAGAGGAAACCGATATACCATATAATGCTAAAAGCAAATATAGAATACAAAAAAGAGAGTGTATTTGTTGGTTGATGCCCACTAAGGACTGGCCAAGTGAATGAGGGGTAAAAAATCCAAAAAGATGCAAAGACAATCATATATAATAAAAATGCAGGTAATACTCTCCTTAGGCGCTTGATAATGAATAATTTTGGGTTTGCATTTTGCAATTTATCAGATTGGAATAAACCATATCCTGATAAGAAAAGAAAGACTCCAACGCCATATCCTCCATATCCAAAAAGTGTAGGTTGGGATAAAATATGGACTGCAAAGATAAGAATTATTGCAAATCCCTTCATTTCATTTGTGATACGTATTGATAATAGCTCTTCTTCCTTTTTTTCCTTCCAAAAAATTATGCTTCCAATAATAATTGCCAGCACGCCCAATTCGGCGGTGAGCTCTACGCCAAGAAACTCCATGATTTTACTAAATATGAATCTATTAATAAATAGTTTAGCATTATACTGGTTTAAGTTATACCTTTAAAGAATAATTAATGTGGTATTCATGATAACTAATGGTTCTCAGAAATTTTCTATCTATGATATTTTTATTATTCTTATACTTACCTTTTTTTTGCTTGAGGTTGTACTGCGGATTGGCGCTTTTGACCAAAAGCTTACTTATTCATTGCATGATGCGAACGGTAATGAACTTTTTTCCAGATTCTTTTCTGATAAGCAATGGTACGATCAGTACATCGCATATTCGCCCGATGACGTGCTTGGTTGGAAACAAAAACCTAACAATTCCTTTTATTTTCATGATTCTCACAACGAGTATTCTTTTGCATTTAGCACTGATGAATTTGGAAATCGCATAAGTCCGTACAATTCGGGTAAGAAAACACTGTTTCTTGGCGATTCATTTACATTTGGCTGGGGGCAAAACGATTCCAATATCTTTCCAAATATGCTTGGTGAAAAACTTCGTTTGAATGTTAGAAATTATGGTCAACTTGGGTATGGAACAGACCAGGAGCTTCTTGTGCTTAAACAAGTTATTGATGATGAGGATCCTGACCAGATTATTTTAGTTATTTTTTCTGGAAATGATTTTGAGAACAATTTTGTCGAGGTCCCTCAAAAAAACGATGCATGTATTCGTAAAACTTTTTTTACTCTTACTGAAAACGGTTTAGTTCCCCATTCAGAATATATCAAGAATTGCTATTCGTTTGATTTTGTCAAAGCAGCTTATTTAGTATCCTCTCAATATTCTGTTACTGCAAAACTACTTTTTCATCTGTATTTCAATTTAATTGGGAAATTTTCATCTACTCCGCAATCAGGTGCTGCAGGATTGGCAGATTCTCAGATCCGTATAACCCACGCTCTTCTTTCCCAAATTCAGAATGTTTCATCAGACTATCAAGTTCCCCTTTACCTCTTTGTCGTCCCTTCAAGGTCGCTTGTTCAAAATGGTACATCTTTGATCGATAACGAGGAGGTATTCATAGAAAGTTTGAAAAATTATTCGTCAACGCACGACATTTTCATTTATGATTCTTCCGAGTATTTGAAAAAAGCATACCGTGAACGGGGCATCCTATATCATGAGAATGAAAGTATCGGGGCCCATCTTAACGCGGAAGGTAATAAAGCTTTAGCTGAATATATGCTATCTATATTGGATGAAGACGGGGCCAGGTAGTTTGATCGCATGTCGTTATTTGAAAAAATTAAATCTGCATGGTTTGCAATAGGAAATTTCATGGGGGACATAATGTCTACCGTGTTGCTTACGATTCTTTTTTATGTATTCATAACTCCGTTTTCCTTCATTTTGAAGCTATGCGGTATCAATTTTATGCGAAAGACGCAATCAACCACCCGTTGGAGACCTAAGGATCCCGAAGGTGAAAATCTCACTAAGCCGTATTAGGTGCATTCATGGACCACTCATCAAAAAAAGATCAGTATATTCTTGGCATTTCATGCTTTTACCATGATTCTGCAGCGTGCCTTATTAAGAACAATCAAGTTTTTGCAGCGGCACAAGAGGAACGTTTTACTCGAAAAAAGCACGACAGCGGATTTCCACATAATGCAGTTGCCTTTTGCCTTAAGGAAGCAGGAATTTCGCTTGATGAGGTCTCACACATTGGGTTTTATGAGAAACCCTTTATCAAATTTGAACGGTTGCTTGAAACGTATCTTGCAGCCGCTCCCCGCGGTAGTTTTTCCTTTGCACGGTCTGTGACTACATGGATCAAGGATAAGTTGTGGATACCAGAAACGCTCAAATCTGAACTTAAAACAAAAAAAGACATTTATTTTATCGAGCATCATCTTTCACATGCAGCAAGTAGCTTTTATTGTTCCGGCTTTGATAAAGCGGCAATTCTTACGGTTGATGGGGTTGGAGAATGGGCCACGGCAACATTCGGAGTTGGGGAAGGTACAAGAATTAAAATTCATAAGGAAATGAATTTCCCTCATTCACTTGGCCTTTTGTACAGTGCATTTACCTATTATTTAGGGTTCAAAGTAAATAGCGGCGAATACAAGGTCATGGGGTTAGCCCCATACGGGGAGCCAAAATACGTCAAGGCCATATATGATCATCTTGTCGCGTTGCATGAAGATGGCAGCATTACTCTCAATATGAAATATTTTGGGTTTATCGATGAAAAAACCATGATAAATAAGGAATTTGAGCAGGTATTTGGTGAACCAGCACGAAAACCTGAAACTCCCCTCACTCAAAAGCATAAGGATATTGCCCGAAGCATCCAGCAGGTGACTGAAGAAATTGTGCTTGCAATGGCAAACCATTTGCACAAGGAGACGGGGCTCACAAAATTGTGCATGGCAGGAGGGGTAGCCCTTAATTGTGTTGCAAACGGGCGCATTATTCGTGAGACTCCCTTCAAACAATTGTACGTGCAGCCGGCAGCAGGGGATGCGGGCGGAGCACTTGGAGTTGCCGCGTATCTTAATCATGAAGTACTCAAGAATCCTCGTAATCCTCAGTTTATGCCCTCTCCTTACTTGGGCCCCGCATATTCTGATGAAGATATTCGTTCTGCTCTTGATTCTTATGGGGCACACTATGAGCATCTTTCTGATGAACGGCTTTTTTCTTCAGTTGCGAATCTGATTTCAACTCAAAATGTCATCGGCTGGTTCCAAGGCAAGATGGAATGGGGTCCGCGTGCGCTTGGCAATCGCAGCATTATTGCAGATTGTAGGTTTCCTAAGATGCGTGATACGGTCAATATCAAAATAAAATTCCGTGAAAGTTTCAGGCCGTTTGCACCCGTTGTTCTTGAAGAGTATGCAAAGGAATATTTTGAATTGGAGGGTGAAAGCCCTTATATGCTTTTGGTTGCGCAGGCAAAAAAAGATACTATGCCCGCAACCACCCACGTCGATGGTAGTGCGCGTATTCAAACGGTTAGAAAAGATCAAAATGCGCGTTTGTATGACCTGATACAAGCATATTATTCTCTTACCGGGATGCCCGTCATCATAAACACGTCTTTTAACGTGAGAGGGGAACCGATCGTCAATACGCCTAAGGAAGCGTTTGAGTGTTTTATGCGTACTAACATGGATTATTTGGTCCTTGGCAATTATCTTCTTGATAAAAAATTGCAAACCCCTTGGAAAGAAAGCGACGAATGGAAGAAAAACCTTGAACTTGATTGATTATAAATGTTTTCGAGGTTATACTAGTTATGTTTGGAAAGTTAGGGTTGATTGGGGACCTGTTCGCAGGATTATTCAAGCGTGGAAAGTTTTGGCTTATTCCTATTGCCTTAGTGCTCATAATCCTTGCGGTCATTATCATCTTTGGCCAAGCAACCGGCCTTGGACCGTTAATTTACCCATTCATATAAAAACATTCAAACCTATGTAGATATGGGTATTTTCATGAAAGTCTTAGTTACTGGTGGAGCAGGACTTGTTGGTTCGGAAACGTGTCGTCTTTTTTATGAGCAGGGTTGGGAAGTTCATTCCGTTGACAATTATACGCGCATTAAGCTTTTCGGTCAAGATGGTGATACTTCAAAGAACATGCAAAAACTCCAAAAAGATATTGATGTTACTCACCACCAGATGGACATCCGTGATGAGCGGATTGCCGATTTGGTAAAAGGAGTTGATGCGGTTGTACATACTGCCGCACAGCCCTCGCACCCTAAGTCAATAGAGATTCCTATGGAGGATTTCCAGATTAATGCGTTTGGTACGCTTCATCTTCTTGAAGCAGTGCGAAAACACAATAAGGATGTGCCCTTTGTTTTCTGCTCAACAAATAAGGTGTATGGTGAAGCACCTAATTATTTTTCATACAAAAAGGTAGGTAAGCGACTTGAGCCTATTGACCATTCGTATTCAAACGGTTTTAATGAGCAGTTACGGATTGACCAAATAATGCACACTCCTTTTGGTGTTTCAAAAGTTGCTGCAGACTTGTACACTCAAGAATATGCGCTTTTGTACGGTATGAAAACCGGTGTTTTCCGTATGGGTTGTATAACGGGCGGCGCTGCAAAAGCCGCAGAGCTTCATAATTGGGAACCCTACTTTGTTAAGAAGGCGGTTATGGGTGAGGAATTGACCGTTTTCGGCCATGGCGGTTACCAGGTACGTGATGTTATTCACGCACGTGATCTTGCAAAATTGTTCTTGGAATTCGTAAAGGCGCCCCGTCCGGGTCATGCATATAATATCGGCGGTGCGCGAAAGAATTCCATTTCGCTTCTTGAATCTTTTGATTTAATTGAAGAAGTTACCGGAAAGAAGATGAAGTATAAGCTTGGTCCTGAACGTGAAGCGGACCATATCTGGTGGATTTCGGACATTTCAAAGGCGAAGCTTCATTATCCCAATTGGGACATTCGTATCGGATTGAAAGAAACGTTTACGGAAATCTACCAGGCATTGCAGGATGCCAAAGTGGTCTAGAAATGGCACCAACACGTGTTTTCCTCTACGCATCCACGAACATCCATAATGCCCATAGGCAGATGATTGCAAATTGCCCCGAAGGTTTTGAGTATGTGCAGAGTGAAAACCAGGCGATGCCCGTTAAAACGGATAACGCCGGGCTTAAGAGTCTTCTGAATACAGTTCGCTGGACCGTTTCGCCTTATTATAACTATGCAAAAGTGATGCTTGGTTCGCCAAAGGTTTGGAAATTTTCAACCGATTGTCCTCTTATCCACAGCACCCAGTCTCTTCTTGACACCAAGACGCCATATGTCGTTGATTTTGAACATGCTGCCGTTTTTGCAGGTTATAACCAGGGAGCGTTTAGGAATGCTGCATTTGTGCGTAACCTCACACGTGCACTTGAAAAGCCAAATCTCAAACGACTTCTTGCATGGTCTGATGCGGCGGCACAGACTTTGCGAAATGCCATACCTTCAACACCCGTGCATGAAAAAATCGAAACCGTATATCCCGTCATGTCGATGCCGCAGAAGATTTCAACTAAGAACGTTGATTCAACGATCCGTTTTCTTTTCATCGGCGGCAATTTTTATGAGAAAGGCGGGCCCGAAACGCTTGCGGCGTTTGAGAAACTTGCAGAGAAGTACGACGTCCATCTTTCGTTTATTTCAGCACAAACACCTCAGGAGTATGTAGAAAAATACAAATATAATCCAAAAATAAAAATTTCTCTTGGTCTTCCCTATTCAGAAGTTCAAACCCTTTATTCGCAAAGTCATGTGTTTGTCATTCCAACCCATATGGATACGTTCGGGTTTGTGATTTCAGAAGCGCTTTCATACGGGCTTCCGGTCATTACTGAAGACAGCTTCTCACGGCCGGAATTGGTCGAGCATGAAAAGACTGGGCTGATTGTGAAGAGCTATTATTCCTGTTTTGGTAAGGACGGTGCGTACATTTATGGGGATTCCTGGTCGTTGAATTCAAAACGCAAGATTTCCAGTATGTTTCCTCCTGTTTGGGCAATTGATGAGCTGTATCTTGCGATGGAGCGAATGGTAATCGATTCAAAACTTCGAAACGAGTGCGCAAGGAACGCACGTAAAATTGCAACTGAAGGAAAGCTCTCACCAAAGAGATGGAAGCAGTCTATGAGCAGGATTTATAACCAAGCCTTGGAATGATTCCTTATGCGCATCTGCTTTGTTGACCAATTTTTGGACCTTTCCACAAGTGGCGGCAGCATGCATTCCCTTGACTTGTATGCTTCAAAGTTCAAGAGCATGGGTCATGACATTTGCGTCCTTACCTTTTACCCAAAGCGCAATATCCTCATGGGAAAGATCCCTAACTACATTCTCATAAGCGAATCTCCCTTTTATGTTAACCGTCTTGATCTTAACGTAAGGGTACTTCCGCATTTTCTCAAAAAGCATGAGAAGGAATTTGACGTTTTTCATATTCATGATCCTTCATTATTTTTAGGGGCATCACTGTACCGAAAAAGCGGTGGCAAGACTCCTGTTGTTGGCGATCTAAATACTCATTTATTTTCTTACTACTTTAAGCCGGGTGCGCCGTCTCATGCCACGTTTGCAGAAAAGCTTCGTTTTGATTTGATCAAATCTTATATGGACCGCATTATGCCTGTGAGTGATTTCATGTATGAGGAATACGTGCGGCATGGGGTTCCAAAGGAAAAGATGACCACGATTTATGACGGGTTTGACTTTGAATGGATTGATTCGTTTAAGGTGAAAAAAGAAAAGAAGGATTTTGTCACAATATTATACGTCGGTAGGCTTGAAAAAACCAAGGGCGTTGATTTGATCATTGAGGCGTGCGCGAAACTGAAAACCCAAAACTGGAAACTCCTTATTGTGGGGGAAGGCCCAAAACGGGAAGAGTTTGAACAGCTTGTGCATACGTTAGGAATTGCGGAAAAGGTAGTTTTTACAGGATATGTTTCCACAAAGGAGATGTACGATTATTTTTCACAAAGCGATATTTTTGTCCATGCCCCCCGTTGGCAGGAGCCGTTTGGGCGTGCGGTAGTTGAGGCAATGCATTTTGGCCTTGTTTCGTTGGTTGCGGATATTGGTGCACCACCTTCCTTGGTTGGTGACAAACGGATTGTATTCGCCCCTAATGATTCCTCTGCGCTTCAGTCGGTACTTTTAAAAGCAATGACTGACAAAAAGTTTCGGGACGAACTTGCTAAAAAAGGGGTTATTCGCGCACAGCTTTTTGGCGTTTCTTCAACCCTGAGCGCATTTTTAAAAGTGTATCAACAGGTAAAAAAATTGTGATCATATGAATATCATGTTTTTCTTTAACTGGGAATTTACAAGGCTTTGCCATGCCCTTGCCCTTGACATTAAGAAGAAAAACCCTAAGGCGAAGTTTTCGGGCGTCATGGTACAGAAAAAGGAGCTTAAGCCCCTGCTCGAGCAGAAGGACATTTCATATGATATGTTGGTGCTGCAGGATCTTTTTAATAAGTACAAGGACCAGCCATTGGACAGTGCGCTGCTTGAAAAATATGAGAAAGAGTATGGTACGCCATCACTTTGGGAAATGGTGTATGCCGATCGCGACATTGCGCTTCCCTTTGCGATAAATACATATACTCATGACGAAATTAGGCGGATGATCCTTGTTCTTATCCGGGGATTTGAGGAGTTCATAGAAAAAAATAATCCTGAATTTGTCCTGTTTGACTGCATTGCCTCTCTTCCGGCATTTGCCTTGTATGCAGTTGCAAAGAAAAAAGGCGTTGTTCCCGTTGCATTCACCTATTCACGAGTTGAGGATAGGGTTTATTTCATGGGCAACCCGTATGATATGCCTGAGGAAGTGCATGAGGCATTTGAACGAATTAAAAAAACTGGAAAACGCCCTCAAAAGGCCGAACAGGAAGCACAGCAGTTCCTTTCACGTTTTCGTGGCGAAGGAGTTAAGCCAAAGTATATTCAGAACATGTCCGTTTCAGAAAAAAAGGTATTTTCGCTTACCAATCATGTCATGCGTTTTTTCCAGTATTGGGCAGAATATTATATTGAAGGTCATGAGCAGGATTATACCTACCGTGGCAAAACCCCTTTGAGAAGGACCGTTGAGAAAGCATCTTTTTTTGCCCGAAGAAAACTTACGTATGAAACGTATTTTGAGGAGCCTGTTGCAGGCGAGTCATTCGCATTTTTCCCCTTGCATCTTGACCCTGAGCTTGCGACCATGGTTCAGGCACCTCCGTACGTTGACCAGTTGAATTTGATACGGCTTATTGCACGTTCACTTCCTATTAATATGAAGCTGTATGTGAAAGAGCATCCGCTTATGTACTCTCGCGGCTGGCGTGACCCGCAGTTTTATTCCCAGATAAAAAAGATTCCAAACGTTAGGTTCATCCATCCTCGTATTGGTGCCAAAGAAATTATCCAAAAAGCGCAGCTTGTATTCACCATTACAGGCACTGCCGGATTTGAAGCACTTTTGTACAAGAAACCCATGATTGCGTTTGGTGAATGCGTTTACACCAAAATGGAGTCAGTGCTTCGAGCAAGGGATCTTATGCAACTTCCCCAGTTGATCCATCATGCGCTTACGAATTATAAAACAGATGAGGAAGAGCTTCTTGATTTTTTGGTTGCGCTTTATGATAAGAGCATTCCGGTTAATCTTGCACTTCTTATGGGGTATGTATATCCCAACATTACCTACCGTCAAATCCTCGATGAGCCTGATTTTCGGGTTTTGGCAGATTATATGTATGATAACGTGTTTTTGAGGAGGGGAAAATCATGAAGTTTGGACCTATAAACCATATCCTCTTTTTGGGAGGCGGGACACTTTTGGTACGTATCTTTGCAAAAGCACGTGAGAAAGGATTTTCCTGCACCGTTGTCACGAGCGAACGCCATGCAAAAGAAGTCATTGAAGGAGGAGTCTCGCTTGAAGCGTATTTTAAGTCAAAAGGAATTCCATTTCATATTTCAAATGATGTCGCTACTGATTCGTTTGTGCTTGAGAACATTAATCCGGCGACTTTGGGCATTTCATTGAGTGCAGCCTGGATTTTCAAGGAGCCATTCATCAAGCGGTTTGAAGGAAGATTTGTTAATTTGCACGGGAGCCCTCTTCCACTTGATCGGGGCGGGGGCGG
>CAYSWK010000036.1:0-9200 GCA_964434735.1 Microcaldota archaeon
AGATTCATGCTGGGCTCGCGGTTGGTTTGGATGAGGTACGTTTAGTTCAATTAATTGGGCTTCTCGTTGCACTAGTTCGTGCTCTGCACCTACTGCCTTTTGAAGCACTTGTTGCGCTGCTTCCTGCGTAGGGGCCTGCGTTTGGCCAATGCGAACTACAAAATCTCCGGCCGTTTTTCTCATGAATCGTTGAGTTCCGACTTGATCTTCAGGCCTGACTTGAGAGGTGTACGCATCAACCGCTTCTAGCACAATTATGCGTGCAGGATGATTTGCCAGGTCTGCATCAAGCCGTGCTGCGCGTTCTGTTAGTGGAAGCAAAGCAAGCTCTCTTACATATTCTGTTAGTGCTTTTGTGTTTGAAATTGATTCTACAAACTCATTTGCCGCTTGTTGGGCGTGAGCCTGTTCCTGCCTTAGCCGTGCTTGTTCTCGTGCCATCCGTACTGCGCCAAGCTCAATGACATTTGAAGGTGCTGTTTGTGTTGGTTTGGTCGGTTGCCCGCCGCCGCCTGAAGGGGGCGTATAATCTGGGTCTTCCCGTGCCCGTATTGCAAATGCTGCCTGTTCAGGAGAAACGTCCTTATATTGTTCATCAATACGCTTGAGGAATTCAGGATCTGCAAATGCCTTGTTTGCCGCCCCTTCTTCATACCTTGCAAGTGCAACATGAAGGTCTTCAAAAGTCCTTACGCGTATTCCGCTTTCAGCAAGAAATGCGCGCAAACGTTCTACGCTTCCTTTGCCAAGTGCTGTTTCGACTTGAGTGTGGAGGATCGGATCATCAACGTTGGAGCCTAAAAAGAGCGAAAGGAGCGTGCCTGCCTTGTTGAGCGTTCGTACACGTTCCTGATAATGTTCTGGAATGCTTGTAGGTTCAACAAGCGTGCCTTGCCGGGGAGATTGAAGATCCCCGTAATACGATCCCGATTTAAGATAATTCATTGCGTCACGGAACTTTCCAACCGTAATATCTTTGCCTTGCAATGCCGTGCCCTGTACGGTTGCGCCTATTCCTTCTGATGCGCGCGCTTCGATTTCCTCGCGACATAAGGTAAGGAATTCTTTTGCTTGAGCGTTTGTCAATTTTTGATTTTTAACATGCACTACGAAATCCGCCGCGTTGCCCGTTTGTATGACCTGAACATTGGAAGGCGCAATGCCGTTTCTTGCTGCGAATTTTTCAGCTGCCGCAACAACTGCGGATTGCTGGAGGAATAGGAATTCGTCGCCCGTTGCATGGCTTGAAAGGTTTGACACGGAAAGGCCGATCCTTCCTTCGCTCAGTGCGCCGTGCATCTTGCCTTTTTCTGCACTCAATGTTTGAAGTTGTTCACGTATTGGTGCGCCCCTTGGCCCGATTTCAGCATATACTTCTGCACTTATAAGTAGTACGGAATCTGCAGATTGGACTGAAGTGTTATCGCGCCCTATACCAAAAACAGCGGATACTCGTTCCTGTACGTTGGTGCGTAATCCGTTTGCAATCCGTGTTCGTTCCGTAAGCATTCTTCCTTGCTCATTTGCATTCAAAAGATGCATGTGCTCGTCAACACCTTGCCGCGTGGCAGGAAGTCCATCAAGAACCTGGGCAGCATGGCCGATGGCGCCATCCGCTTGTCGGTATAGCTCATGAACAAGGGAACTTCTTCCCAAAGGTGTCGCTGCTTTTGTTTGCAATTCTCTTAGTGATGTATTTGAAAATACCGTACCGATATTTACCCTCAGCCTGTTTGAGAAAAGATGTTCAACATACGGGCGTATTGGTGTTTGTTTTGTAAGGTCATCAAGCAAGCTTCCTTCAAAAGAGAATTTTGCCGCGATTTCTTCCTGCACTATTGCGAGCGCCCTGCGTGCTGCAGTTTCATTTGGTGCAAGAATAACAAAACCAGCCTCATCGGAGCTTGTTCCAAATGCCGCTGAGTGTACGTGGGCTTCACCTGCAAGTCTTTGGTTGATTACATCCGGAAGTTGTCCTACTACTGTTTGGTAATATTCACGGATGTTTATATCTCCAAGAACGCGGTTTGTGGGGTCCGATGAAATGGCATTCAATACGTTTTGCCTAACGAGGTCAAGTGAAACTACGCCGATGGTAACTGGAGTTTGGCCATCAACCGTAATTCCGCGGGGATTGAGCAATTCAGAAACGCCCATTGCGTTTAGGTACGCAACATCTCCAAGCACTTCGGGAGCCTGCAGTGTAATTCCAAATTCGGGAAGTGAGGGGAAATTCCTTACAAACGGCCGTGCAGACCGTAGTATTGAATTCAATTCCCGTTGTGCAAATAATATTTCTATAGTTCCATTTTCCAAGTCATTTGCAAGCTGTAAAAGCCTGTCGCTTTTTTCAGGGAGTAACCCTGAAAACTCTTCTGCAACGTGTCGTATTCTTGCGACTGCATTTGCAGGCACAAGTGTTTCTTCAGCTTCAGGCACGGCCAAGGGTAAACGTGTTTCATCAGGGGCATCAAGCACGCGTGCATACGTAGTAGGTTCTTGTATTGCCAAAGGCTGTTCAAACGAAACTCCTTTTTCAGCAAGGAGCGTTCGCGCCCGTTCCATCCGTGCCGGGTCGACTTTAGGTTTTTTGAACTCACCTTTTTTTGATTCGATAAATTCATCATACGTAATTAATTTTGCAAGCGACTCTTGCGCTTCTTGTGGGCTTAGGTATCCTTTTTCCACGGCATTTGCAAGTGCCCTTGCAACCGGTTCACGCATTGAGGCGTCAGGAATAAGGTATGCAATGTGTGCCGCACCATCAACATAATTTCGTTCGTTGAATGCACTTTTAAAAGACCGAACGTTTGCAGTGTCGGTCGAATCAACGATAACGTAGAACGGGCCGTGGTACCCTGCAGTTAATGCGGAGCTTCCTACTTTTGCCAATGCGCCTATGCCTCCTATTAGTTCGTTGTCAAGCATGATTGAAACAAGCACATCCAATCCTCCGTTTGCTAAGGATACGCCGTGGGCGTTTATACTTTCTTCCCTGGCTTTTTTGAAAAGTGCGGGTTCCTTTGCATCAACAGCGTCATGAAGTTGTCCTTTTGCCATTGTCCCCGTACGACCGACTTCAGTATCAAGAAAATGCACCGTAGGAATTGGAACCTTTTGGAATTGCCTGAGATTATCCAATAATTGTTCGTGCCCTTCCTGCACCAATCCAGCCCTTAGTTTTTCAAGAAATGCCGGTTTTCTTTCTTCAGGAATTGCACGTAGCCATTTCATTTGGTCTACAAACAGGTCCATGTCCCCTTTTCGTGCCGCATCAACTGCTTTTTGAATTAAGGCATCCTCATTAATGGGCGTTACTTTGATTTGGTCTCTGATCCGTTCCCTTCGTGTTTGAGGGGCATTGACCGGCAGGACCTGTTCTGCCTCCGGCTGAAGTATCGGCTCTGCAACCTGAGCCCGTTTATTTTCCCTGTCGCGCACTGCTAGGATATGTTGCGGGATCGAGACGACCTCATCAGGACTCGTTAAGTAGTATGATCGTAATTCCATCGCAAGCCTTCCGGGAGGATCGTTTCTTGCAACGAATGGCGCAATCCCGTTTCCTTCTTCAGCCGTAAGTTTCCGGCCAAGTGAAAGCTCAACGTTTGCATATGCGTCTTTTTGTTTATTTGTAAACGAGGAATATGTTTTTTGGAATTGCTCCTCAATTGCAATTTGTTCAAATAGCTTCATTTGCCCTTTTGAAACTCCAAACAGTACCCCCATCGTCCCTTGGAATATTCGTGCGCTTGGAGTTTGGGAATACATCATATTCCTAAATCGTGCCTGGCCTCCTAGGGCATACGGTGCGCCTATTTGCATAATGGGTAGGAATGAAAGTGCCGCAGAAACGACAAGTTCAAGCGTGCTGATATCTCCTTTTGCATGCCCATCAATCAAATCCGGCGCTTGTGCGATCGAAAGCACAACTCCTCCTCCCAACAACCCCGTCCCCATTGCGCGTGCAAAATTTCCCGTGTGTGAAATCAATCCGGAAGCTGAGGCAGTCGGAAGTGCTGCACCTGCAAAGCCGAATACGATTCCGCCAATTCCTAGGGCATGTTGCCGGATTGAAAGCCCGCTTCTACCTGCATAATGGATTTGCTCGTGATATCCTGCCAACGCTTCAGTGCCAAAGAACGTTCCCACAAGAGGCAATGCTGCACCTTCGGTTGCTACAATTAGAACACTTGACGTAATCGTTTTTCCGATTATGTTTGCAGTACGCAGGTAGCTTTCAGAGCTTTTTGCATCTGAAATCGTTTTGGATATGTTCAATTCAGATTCTTTTGCAGTTCGTTCTATCTTTTCAAGCAATATTTCGTATTTTTCAGCATATTTTGAATTCAACGCAATTGCTTCCTGGGCAGTCGAGTAATATGTTCGTGCAGATTGCGCGAGGGAGTCAATCACGGTTTTTCGTTCGTCAAGGCTGATGAATGAGGGGATTTCAAGCAAGGGGCGTTGCGTTGCCTGGAACGTTTCTTCAGAACGTGCGTATGCCGTTTGTATGACTTTTTGCGCATTTTTATCAAGTTCAATTCGAACAAGCTCTTGTTTATCGTTTTTAACGAATCCAAGCGATGCGAAAAGAAGATTCGCATTTGTACGCGCAATCAGTTGAGAATCGGACACCTCTAAAGGATGTGGCGCCCCTTCGGAAAGGAACTGGTTTATCCAGAGTGCCCGTTCAAGTCCGCGTACATATGTTTTTTCAATTGGCGCCGATTGTGTTTCTGAAGTAACCCATGCTTCACTGCGGGTTTTGGTCTGTTGTCGTATTTGAATTCGTATTTTAGGCATATATACGTCTTTGGATGAGACGAGTGCATTTGAAAATTCAAGAGGAGATTGGCTTGCATACTCTGAAACCTGTAAAATGTCTCCAGCCGCGCTTCGTATCATTGAAACGGGTACTCCGCCCGCACGTCCGGAACGTTCGAGTGCGTCAGCCATATCAAGTACGGAAAGGGATTTTTGGTACCCCGTCAGTGCAAATGACCATCCGGTAAGCCGTACGTTGGTATCGGTAACAAGTCCTTGATGGGCCACTTGGGCTTTAAGCTGCCGTAGGTGTATTTCTTGCATTTTTCCCTGTTGTGTCTGCCTTGTTGCTTCTTCCATAAGCGCAGGGCCATATGTTTTTATTGTTTCTTCAAGTGTTTTTGCTTCGCCTTTTTTTCGTATGCTTGATTGGATTCGTGCATATGCTTGTTTTGATATTCTGCCTTGTGATGCAAGGTTTTGCACAAGGCCAAGCGCAAGGGTCGGGTCAAGTATGTCCTTTGAGGAGTGTATGCCGTACGTCGTATCAAGGAGGGAAACCCGATCGTTTGAAAATTCCCCTATCCTTTTTTGGATTGCGGGGGCAAAGGCTTGGAACCCAGGAAGCGATGAAATTGCAGCAACTCGTTCTTTATGCGAAAGCGTATCTTCGGTGTCCAGTGTGTGTTGGAGTTCCCCGAATTGGCCCAGGTTGGTAAGAAATTCATTCAGCGAATCCTCAATTGACCTGCTTTCAACCTGCATGGACCAAAGCGATTGGCGCGCAACTCCAACAGAGACTCGATCCTCAACAATATCGAGCGTTTTACGTGCTTCTTTCAATTTTCCTTTTTGAATTTCCTGGTATGCTTGTGTGAACAATGCGGAGTATTGTTCAGGTTTTATGTGTGAAAGCACATTTGATTTTTGTTCCTCTTCTGAGGCAAACGGAAGATACTGGGATTTTACTTGCGAAATCCGTGCATCAAGTGCGTACAATTGCATTGTTGCCTGGGCACGCGCAAGAATACGCTGCCCCTCCTCGAGCCTGTCGGATTTTATAAGGGATATCCCTTTTGCAATGATCATGTCAACCGGTGCGGCTGAATACGCAGGGAATTCTGCAGCACCCGCATGCTTGTTTGTTACCCCTTGGTAGTTTTTTTCAATTTCATGGTTGCGTTTGGAAAGGGCATATGCGTTTTGTAAAAGCGTCTTTTGTATAGTTTCACGGTGCGCTTGTTCACTGATGAGTTGTTTGCCTTGCCCAAGAAGTGCCTGTGCGACTTGCATGCGGGCGTAGCCTTCTTCAGAGGGCACCGATTCCTTGCTTATTGCTGTATATTCTTTGAGCGCACGCGCAATCTCTTCGCGGCCTTTGTTTTTTTGACGGGTCCTTATAGTCCGAACGCTTCTGTCAAGCGTATTGAGTGCGGCATTCATCTGTTCTGCAAGGGTTAGGTTTGAATATATCTGTTCAAGCAGTTTCTGAGATTCTTTAAGTTTTGTTTCATCTTTTTCTTCAAGTGCCTGTTGGTACGTGCGCCGTAGCGTTTCAATTTCTTTTTTTGTTCTTGAAAGAAGATCCCTTGTCGCGGCCATGCTGTCAGTTATTTCTTCATAGGTCGCTATTTTGCCCAGTTCAGTTTTGTATGTTTTTTGTAAGACGGGTGATTGTGCACGTTTTGATGCACGAAGTGCAGTACGTTCCTGGACAGCAACTTCAGTTTCAAGGCGTGCGGTTTCAATCATAAGGTACGCTTGCCGTATTTCTTGCGGAGCAAGCGGTTCATTTTTTAACGTTTTTTCAAGCAAGGCAGTTGCTTCCCTAAGTATTTGCGGAACCGAAATTTTTTGTTCAAGCACATACTTATTGACCTGCGCAAGTGCAAGCAAGACCTTTGCCTCCTCATGTAATTCTTGATCAAATAATGTTTGTGCCCGTTTTGCATTTTTTTGCACGATGCCCGTTGATTTTTCGATTAATGCTTCGGTTTCTATGTAAAATCCAATGTTTTCAGGTATTCGTTTTTGTTCCTCAAGTTCACGGGCAAGGCGTGCAAGCGTTTGTGCCGTTTTTCCTGTTTGGGAGGCGCATGCGGCATTGGCAAGCGAAAGAAATCCTTGCGCAACATCGTAGGATCCGGCACTTGCATGTTCCAATGCTTTTTGGGAGTATGCTCTTATGTTGGCACGCGTACGTGCAAGGGGGTGGGAAAGCAGGCTAATGGCGCCTTGCGGTCCGCGTAGTATCGTTTCCAATTTTGAGAGGTTTTGCGCATGTTCTTCAAGGAACGTGCCTTCTGACAGTGCCCGCACATTTAGGGCGAGCGTTTGTGCGAGTTTTTCCTGTACGTTTTGCGGGATTTCTCTTGTTTTGGATGCATCAAAAATTCCTGCAAGTATGCAAAAATAGCCTACATTTTCTGAAAGGTTTGTTGCCGTTTCCTGGGAAGGGTTTTTTGCAAGCGTATTCAAGGAGTTGAGGAGCGTTTCTGAGTAATTTTGTATTTCCATCTGAAGCTTTGCAGGCGCTTTGGATGAAAATCCCATGATTATTCCTGTTACTTTGGAAAATGCGTTGAATGTGCCTTCTTTTTGTGAACGTGCGACCTGTTCGAGGATCCATGGGTTTTGGAACCGGTCTTTTCCTAAAAGGGAGACCAGTTCTTGCGCGCAAACGTACGCTTCAAGTTCTCCTGAATTAATTTGTTCTTTAAGTTTCATGAGATTTGGTGAGTTTTCAAGAAAACCATGCGGCATATTCTGAAATAGCATTTTTGAATAAAATGTGCCAAGCGCGCCTGCAACTTCATCCGTTTTTGCCCCTTCACTTTCTTGTGCAAGAACCAGTAAGCGCGTTCTGTCCCGTTCAGAAGCATACGGCAGTGTTCCTAAGACACATTGGAATAAGCGGGCCTGCGCCTCATTTTCTGCCGAAAGTGCCCGTGCCATTATCCGTTCGGCATCATTTCGGTTTTTTTCAGGTGAAGAAGACGTAAGGGCAAAAAGGTCAAATGCACGTTCGATTCGTGAAAAGGCGAATTCCTTTTCATGCGGGCCAAGGTTTTCTTTTTGTAATAATCCTATGCTGCCTTGCAGGGTTTCAAGCGCTTTTGAAAGTTCGAGGGTTCTTGATTCTGATGCAAGGATTCCCAGTGCCGTTTTGAGTGTGCCAAGCGACGCATTCATTGATAGTTGCAATTGAGCAGTTGCCGTTTCAAGTGCCTGTATTGCCTGTTCGCGTTCCGGGCCTGGGTTTGCAATGTACGTTAAGCAGGCATCCATAAATTTTTTGAATTGAGGGTCGTTTACTGCCGTGCCAAGTGAAATGTATATGGCGCCCGTGCGGTAGGCGGCATCAAAAATAGTTTTGTCTGATGATGATAATCCGTTTACCAACGATGCCGGAGCATTGGCTTGTGAAAGTTCTTGTGCCATTTTTACTGGGTCTTTTGGGATTGCCCGTTCAAGTGCGGAGCCGTATTTTTGTAGTTCGTCAATTGCTTTTTTCGCAAGCGTAAGCGCATCAATTATCGGTTTTTCCTTTTTTGGAGTTGCCTTTAATGCAAGTTGTGAGGCATGTTTTAGCAAAAGGTCAAGCCTTTTTTGGGCATCGCCTGTTTCAGCCGTTTTTTCAGCCTGGGATATTTCATTCACCTACCGGAAGCTGCTTGCAGAATTCACTGAATCGTGTCAGTCGGTCAATCTGATCATGGGCATTTGTTGGAATACGCATGAATTCATTGCGCCACGAGTGGAGTGCACGTAAGTATTTCGTAAGCTGCTGCATTTCCTTTGAAAGGGAGGGAGGGCGTTCATTATTTTCTTTCCAAACCCCCAGAGCATGTTCTATTGAGATGATGGTGCGCTCAAGGCGGCCGTAGGTTTGCTGTTCAAGCAAGCGCATTTCTTGGTCGAGTTCGTGCATGCCAGTTCCCCTTACTCAAAACAGGTATTTCTCCAATACGTCGGATTGTTGGTTCCGGCAGAGCTTAAAAGTGTGGCATGGGGGTTGAGCGAAAGCCTTGTTTTCAATTTTTGTGACAGTTCAGGAAATTGAGTTGTAAATTTTTGTTCTATAGTATGCGCTTTGGCATACATTTCCGTTGCACTGCTTAGGGTCGTATCATCAAGTACGCATGCCGGTGCAATATGGTTTTGAAAAAAAGCGTGGAATTCACTTGCCGCTTTGGGAAGATCCTCGCCTCGTTCCAGTGCGTCTTGCTTGATTATGTCAGGTATATGTATGCATAGGGCACTTAATGCAAAAAAAGCATCAACAAGCATGGAAGTAGTATGAAATGCACGTGCTTCATTTACATCAAGGGAATCAAAATATTTCGCAAAGAATGTTCGTGCGTCTTCAAGAATTCCAGCAGACCTATCCGAGTCTTTTGCAACAGACGCATTTGCATCCTTGAACGGAAGTACAA
>CAYSWK010000037.1:0-8506 GCA_964434735.1 Microcaldota archaeon
GCTTCAAACGGGCTTTGTAGCTCAAACACTTACAGTCGATTCTTTTCTTGTCGGTAGTCGCGTTCCGGTTTTTATTGTAATTGGAGATCGATTTATTCAAAGGCTCGATTCCTTTAGCGATGTTGATCGATCTGAAATTATTGAGCATGAGCTTAGGCATGTAGATGATGCCTATTTTGGTATTTCCATTTCTGACATGTCAAAACAAGGTGTTCCTCGTAGAATTCTTACATCAGAACTTGAATCCTTTGATGCCAGGCTTATTCCACATATCATCGAGCTAGGCGGTTCATGCGATTCCATGATCCGTATGATGCGTAATCCCGACAAGTATACTGATAAACGACGTAAGGCGGCCGCATGGTACTTTCTTGAGAGAATCAGTGCAATAAAAAGCATTGTTTCAGGAAACGAGGCCTCTTTTCGTAACGAGTTCATGGTTATAGCAGGCATCTTCAACAGGTGCGGGTACACGTCTATGCATGTAACAATTACAGATCCTTTTTCCGTTGAACTTACGAGGGACGAGGGCAAAATGGATATTATTTCTAAACCTAAATCAGAGTTATAAGAAATCGCTTAACCCCATCTGCTTGACCTTATCGTCCTCAAATACGCTTTTGATTTCCTTGTCAACAAGTTCAAGCCGCTGCTGGATGTACATCGGCAAGTCGTAGCGTTTTGCAACTTCTTTTGAGATTTGCAAATACTTTTCGATGCCGCCCTTGTTTATGGTTAAAAGCAAATTCCCACCACACTCGGTGCATTTTCCCGCTAAAGGAACTCGTCGGTAACTTTCATTACAATTAACACATCTAAACGATTGTCTTGAGAAGGAACGTAAGTTGCCGTATAAATCGGGGATAAAATGACTTAATATAACTCGTTTGGCGGCGTCCTGCTTATTGACTGCACGTAGTTTTTCATGGAGCGCAAATTCCGTATGTATCTTATCAGGGACCGAGTCAAGCTGCACGTATTTTGTTTTAATGGGGCCTTGGTCCAAGTATCCTCCTAAGTGCGTCAGGGGGAAATTCTCGTAGCATTCCGGTTTTCCAAGAACGTCCTTCACTGTTTTTATCTTGACGTCAGAAGGCGCAACAATTTTTTCAGCAGCACGGTAAAATTCAAGAGGATAATGGTCAACAAGTTCGACCCCGTGGGCTTCATCATCAACTTCACGCGGGTCTATTGCCGGTGTTAAAACAAGCGGTGCATCCATCGTTCCGCCGCGCATGTTTGAGAGGAATTTTTTTGAGAAGTTGATGAGGCCATCAAGCAAAAGGATAATGCAGTCTTCATCGCCATCTGCGTTCCTTCTCTTTGCCGTGTGGAAATAGGGATGGCCGTATCCCACTTGTGCACGCGTAAATCCTATTACTCGACACACCACTCCTGCTGAGGTATGGGGGGAAATTGCGATGAACAATTGCCCGATGAGGTCGTCTTTTTTGGCTACATGGTAAAAGGAAGGAATTCCGTAGAGGTTGATGAGCAAGTCATCGATGAATTTACAAACACCTATAAAGTAATCAACGCCGTTTTCTGAAAGCAGGATGTCTTGATGCCTGAGCGGAATAAGTTGTTCATCGGAAGTTATCGGGTTTCCAAAATAATCGGTAGTATATCCAAGTTCCTTGCATTTTTCAAGTGAAAGCCCTATCTCTTTGGGTATGAAATGCGTGAGCGGAATGTCTGTTGCGTCAAACCGTGCCGTTCCATCCCGAAAAACGTATACGCCGTATTTTGCGCGCAAAAGCCCTTTTTCAAGCCGTTCGGGGATTTTGCCCGTATTAATAAGTTCCCTGATGCCTTTTACTTCTTCTGCGACTTCGGGTATGCGGCGTTTTGCATTTTCAAACAGGTCAACGAGTTCAACCGGCCGTTTGTCAAATGTTTTCGTGGGCTTGTCGCAATGTATTGATGATGAAACGCTTCGTGAGCATACCTGGCACACCAAATCTTCTTCGGCACGGTTTGAGCAGACAACACAAATACGTGAAACGCCAACATGCTTGCATGACGTGCACATGTACCTTGCCACTTCAATTGCAGTTGTTTTTTTCTGCTCCTTTGTCTTGAGTATTTTATACAATTTTGAGATGCTTCTGTTTTTTTGTGAGCCCGTAGGAAATAGTACGTGAGGGGAACCTTCCATCTTTCGTTCTTTTGCTTTTTCAGGCCGTCCCATGCGGCCCCCAATATAGGTTGGCATTTTCGGTTTTATGGTGCAACCTGAACTTTCAATAATAATGTCCATTGGCGTCTTTGTTGGTTCGGCCAATGTTAGGAATCGTTTGAGGCCAATCTCATCCTGCATTGCAATTCCAAGCGAGTGTGAGAGCATTTCGTATTCATCGTTTCCAAACACAACCGTATTCTCAAAAACCGTGTGTTCGACAAGCAGGTTTTCAAGGCATGATTTTACTAATGGCGTAAGGGGAATTGAGGTTTTTTCATCCGCTCGTGTTGCATCCTTTATTGCGTTTGCAAGCGCAATTAATTCGGGTACGGAAGTATCATGCCAGTTTGGCGTGTAATCAGGATGAAGAGGCGTTTGGGTTGCCTTTGCGAATGAAAATGCTTCTTTAGCATTTTTTAGCTCAGGAACGGTTTGTTCTGCCGCTTGAACTTCCTGCGACCACCATTCGGTGCACCACCCGCCTGGAATAAGCGGATGGTTTGATTTGGTAAAATCGCAGTAGGGAATAAGCATGTCGCCAAGGAATAATACGGTTTTTAGCTTGTGCTTAAGTGCGTATGCGTCCTTTTGGGTTTTTACTTTGGTTACCGTTCCATTATCCAGGAGCACAACAGGGGGCTCTATGAGTTCGTTTCCTGAAATTATCGTCCCTTTTCCGGGGCGCTCTATTTTTAAGTGGGTTCCGGTAATTGGGAATTCATCAAGTAGGATCATGGTTGCGGGGTGGATATTTTTTGCCATGATTCCGTTGGTTCGTGAGTGGCCGTAACGAAGGCGAAAGCCGCCTTTGGTTGAAGGATAGGCAAATACGGGCCTTCCGGCAACAAGGCCTTCAAGGAACGTATCATCAGGTTTTACTTCTATTTTATTTTCTTTTTTCTTTATCTTGATTATTTTTTCCATCCAGTCCCATCCAAGGTTGAGCTTTTTGGTGTACTTGTGCACCTTTGCTGCCTTTTGTGCAATTCCTTCGCACGTGACAAGCGGTACGCCGCCGCGGATTCGGTTGGTGTCAAATCCGGGCACGTCGCGAAACGCTCCCACTTCAATTTCTTCAGTCGGGTCTCCTTCAATTGAAACGGGGCAGTTTTTGATGATGTGGCGTATGTCATCGTCGCTTGGTTTGTACTGCAAATGCGCAGCGCGGTTCTCGTAAATGTTCACTTCCTCAACGATTCGTTCCGCTTGCGTATCCGTTGCCCGGTAATCTCCGACTCCGGCTGCCCTTCGTGCGATGTCAGCAAGGACTACTGCAAGCGCTGCCGCAGTGCCCCCTGCAGAACGTATCGGCCCAGTAAAATAAACGGCAACATAATCTGTTCCGTCAGGATTTTTCTTGATAATAATTTTTGAAATTCCTTCAGTTGGTGCAACAAGCACACCTTCAGTAATAAGACCAACACCGGTTCGTACGGCCTGTTCAATAAGCTGCTCCTTAGTGCCTTTGATGATTTCCCCTCGCGCAAGCCGGTCTGCAATTTTGAATGCAATGTCTTCCCTGCTCATCCCCCCCTTTTCCATTTCACGGAGTATGCTTGCGATTCCTGGGGGCCCAACGATACCTTCCACGCGGTCGGCAACATCCTTAGTAATTTTTATTTCAACCTCATCGACAGGGTCAAAACCTTTTGCACGGGCTGCCTGGGCGACAGCGTATGCCGCATCAAGGCTTGCCTTGAGTCGTGCAAAATATTCCTCATGAGGATGCATGCACTAGTAATTGTAAAGAAAGAATAATAAAAGAAAGTTATATATTCAAATCTTGAATATTATAGAAATAAGCGTACTTACAAGGAATATGATAAGAAGCACAGGGATAAGCGCGTTTGCAAGATCAGGAATGAGCTTCCATTTGGTTTTCGTGATTCTGATTTTATTCGCAATTGCAAGAACTCCATAACCTACTGCTGCTAAACCGGTTGCTTGGCCTGCGTCGCGTATTTTCTTGTTGCCGCTTGCAATTCCTCCGATTATGGCAACACCGCCAACTGCAGCAATTTTTGAAGCATCACCAAGTTGCTTTTTGTATGATTCGTTCTCTTCGACTGCATCAAGAGGCACTAAAAATCCAAGAGCATATGGTGAAAAAATTAATCCTAACCAAAATAATAATGCTAGCAGATCATATTTTCCGTAAGATGTTCCAAACCAAATAAACCAGACAATAATACCTGTAAGAAGAATGTAAAAAACATACGTGGGGCCAAGCTTTATGTTTTGAAAAAGAAGCTTGTTTGAAAATCTAGCACGAAGCGTAATTGTTGCCATAAAAAGAAAGTATCCCATTGCGCCTAGGCCTGCAAGTGCACCTGCAAACATTCCAATATTCTGAAAAAGCGGTAGTCCCATAGGCATATTCTAGTAAAAAAACATAAAAATGTATTTTTCAGATTTTAAAGTCCAAACTTTTTAATTTTCCTGTTTTTGTTTCGTAAATCGGAACGACTGCAGGCGTTGGGATGTGGCCTTGTTTCAATTGGAATTCGGTCTGGTCCTGGAAGGTTCCTGAATTTATAACGAGCGTTCCGCGGTACATAATGTATCCGTTCTTATGGACGTGTCCTGAATGGAGAATATCTGGTTCCTCATCAATAACGAGGTAATCTACTTTTTCGGGAACAATGGGGTTTCCACCGTATATAGGTGAAAGGTGCCTGCGCTTGAGGTATTCAACCATTACTTTTTCAGGTTGTGCGTAACTTGCACCGGGAATTGAGGCGATCATTGAATCAAGGGACGTTCCATGGTATATGATATGGCGTAATCCTTCAATCGTTACGGTTGATGGGTTTCCAACTGAAATTACGTCAGATTTTATCAAGTCTTTTCCTATGGCGGGCATGGGTTCGCCGCGGCGTACTGCATCATGGTTTCCGGGTGAAATAATAACTTCTACGTGGTCTGGAAGGCGTTCGACAAACTGGTCGAATAATTCATACTGTTTGAAAATGTCTTGTACTACTAGTTCTTTTTCCTGGTTTGGATAAATCCCAATTCCGTCAACAAGGTCACCTGCAATAACGATGTACTTGAGTTTTGATGCAAGTTCTTTTGCGCCCCCCTTACCATGTGTCCAATCAACAAACAAATCAAGGTATTGTCCAAGGAAATACCGTGAGCCAAGGTGTATATCAGACAAATAGCATATTGCGAGGTCTTCCTCGGTTTTTTTCTGCTGTCTGGTGATTGGCATATCGGGCCATTCAATATCTTCAACAATGAGGAACGCATCAAGCATTTTCCCTGTGAGTGCTATAATATCATCAAAAATAATCATCTGCGCTTTTTTTGCCAAGTCCTCCTTGTCCTTGTTTGTCAGGCTGATGATCGCCTTGTGTTTTCCGCTTAAGTCTTCCATTTCGATAAGGAGGTTTCCCTTGCCCGTAACCCGTTTGTCATAGACTGCAACGATTACGCGCACGCGCTCGTTTACGTGTTTTTTTGCATCTTCAAGTTCGACCGTGGGATATTTGCTTCTAAGGTTCCTCAAAAGTTTTGCAATGCGTTCATACCGATTTCTAAAATACCCAACAAAATCGGCCACCTCTCCCTTAGTTCTGCTTTTACCGGTTACATCTCGCGCGTGGCTTATGTCTATCTTGCTTTCGTATTCTTTTGCAACGGGCGTAAATGACGTGGGTCTACGTATTTCTACTTTTTGAGTAAGCCCTTCAATAATTCCTTGAACGTCTTCCTCGTTTATGAATGGTTTGTTGAGTAAAATAAGTGCATCGACGCATCCATCGGGCGCAGAACGTATGAGGTTTTCTGCAGCGGGGGTTATGCGGATGCCATGTGCCTGAAGTTTTTCAAGGGACATGCCCATCATTTCTTCATGCTTTCAAGCATGGACATAATTGCCCATACTTGGGTTCGTGCATGTGCAGGCATATTGATGTCATCGCTTATTGATTCGATGAGGTATACGGCAGCGCTTACTCGTACGTTGATTTCTTCAGGGCCATGCAAACGGGCCTTTGCATCAGCCAATGCCTTCCTGATGTTTTTAGGCACGCCTGTATCGTTTATGACGTCGTTAAGTGTTTCATCGATTTGTGACAAAGTCATTACCATCACCCGTTTTCATAGAGAATAAGCAGATATATTGTTTTTACATACAAGATTTTTAAATTGAGTGAATGCGTCTCATTCCCGTTTTGGCACCTCAAGTTTCATTCCATCGTGTGCGACCACTGCGTTTGCGAATATTTTTTTGGCCTCTTCAAGGATCGCGCTTGCTTCTTTGGAATATCTTCCTGATATATGAGTGAGTATTAGCAGTTTTACGTTTGCTTTTTTTGCAATCGTTGCCGCATCCTTTGCTGTTGAATGAAGGAACATGCGTGCATCCTTATTTTGGCTTTCAAGAAACGTTGCCTCATGGATGAGGGCGTCGGCATTTTTTGCAGCTGCAATCGTTTCCTTGCACGGTGCCGTATCTGAGGAATAGACTATCTTTCTTCCGGGTTGCACATATGATATATCCGAAAGTTTGATTATTTTTCCTGCAATTTTCAGTTTCTTTTTTGCAAGTATTTCCTGGAACATGGCGCCTTTAAGCCCAGCCTCATGCGCTTTCTTTTCGTGAAACCGCACCTTAGGAAATTCTTCGAGTATAAGGCCGTATGATTCGTTTGTATGCTTATTTTTGTACCCGCGAACTTCAAAGTCTTTTGTTGCAAAAAGTTTGCCCTTGGAAATTGTTTTTTGAGTTATAAACGTGTGGCGTTTTGAAAACCCTATGCCGTTTGGCGCGCATACAAAAATAGGTTTTGGAGCCGGAGATGTACCAAGCGTTTCAATAAGCCCGTACACGCCCAGGCAATGGTCGAGATGCTCATGCGTTATGAAGATCGCATCAATACTTCCGTACCCTAGCTTGTAATGCATAAGCTGACGCTGTGTGCCTTCACCGCAATCCCAGAGCATGAGCGTTCCGCCTGCGCGTATTGCGATCGCAGAAAGGTTGCGTTCAGGGGTAGGTATGGCCGCAGAAGTGCCAAGAAACACGATTTCCATAGTATCACTGGCGAAGGGAGAATTAATAAAAGCAGGTTTGAATCAGGCAAAAATCCAAAACGGGAAACCGAAGGCCGAAAACGAACAGTAGATTATATTGATATAGCGAGGGATGGATTTGAACCAACGGTCTCCGGGTTATGAGCCCGGCGGGTACTCCAAGCTACCCCACCTCGCTTTGTGTTGCACACCTGATTGTTTTCTGTTTAGTGTTTCATGTTTTGAAACGCGTGTTCTGGAATGCTCAGAAACATACCTCTTTCTTCTTCATTGTTCTTAATTGAATGCATGGAAAGAGGTTTTTGTTTTTTGATAGTACCTACAAAACTAACTTGAAAGCAATTTAATTTCCTAGGGGGTGGCATGGGGGACAACGTCCCCCGGCAATGGACAAGAAGGGATTCGAACCCTCAGCCTCTCGCGTGCAAAGCGAGCGCTCTACCGTTGAGCTACATGCCCATACTTTGTCTAACTGATCGTTTCCCGCATCCAGTTTTCAGATTTCTATTCTAGGTTTTTGGTTTTGCAAGAAGCAAAATCTCCCAGGCAAGCAAGGCCACAGCTGACCTTTTGCCTGTTTAAATACTGAAAGTTCCATTTTTTAAATCATGTACTCTGCAGGGTACGCATTTGAAAATGGTTCGGTACATCTTTAATTCGTCTGCATGTTCCGAAACGTGCAGATGTGGCGATGAGGAGTAGAGGTATTACTGATGTTCTGATGAAAAGAGGATCAACCGAGCCATTTAAGCCATAAGATTCGCTTTAAATACTTTTCGTAAGTATAGCAAACAAACTTATAACATTCAAAGGTGCTGGTATGGAAGTTTTCAAGATAGAAGAGGATGAGGATTGGGAAGACGAAGATTTCGATGATGAAGAGTGGGAAGACGAAGACGAGGATGAGGAATTCTAGTTTTCTTCTTATTTTTCCTTATTTTTACCTTTTGGACGCAAACGCGTCAAAATAAAAACGTAATGACGCATATTTTTCTATACACATGGGCCCGTAGCTCAGCTAGAGGTCTTAGGTCTTGAAGTTTTGCGTTTTGGTAACAAGACGCTCGACATGAAACCCGAGACTTCCTGAAGTGGATAGAGCGGCAGCCTTCTAACAGTTTCCAGTCTCCAGTTTTCGGTTTCCAGTAATATTTTACGGGGAACCGGCTGCAGGCTGCTGGAAACTGCGCAGTCAGCTGTAGGTCCTGAGTTCAAATCTCAGCGGGTCCGTTTTTTTAATTTGTTAAAATAAAACACATCTTAATTAATATAAAAAAAATTTTA
>CAYSWK010000038.1:0-8479 GCA_964434735.1 Microcaldota archaeon
ACGGACTAAAATTACTGACTAAAAAGGATTGAAACCAAAAATCAATACACAAACTGAAAAACCCGATGCTGGAAACTCAAGACTGGAAACGATTAGGTGCTCAGATATACTGCGCTTCCCTTGCACACGAAAAACAACGCGTGTGCTGCATCAAGCTCCTTTTCCTCATCCTTCTTGAACGGCCCCAAAGGAATTGGGAACGGAACAACGGGAACATCTTCAAGGAACTTGATTTTTACAATTCCTTTCAACGAAAGAAGCGCACCCTGAAGAGGATCAAACGTTGAAATGTCAGGAACGACTTTTGCAATAAACCCTGTTTCACCGTGAATACTGTTTGGAACCCGAATCAACTTGCTTGTATCCTGCGTGACCCCCGCATCCGTATCAACGCTTGATAATGAAAGGGATTTGGCAACGGGTTCAAGGCGAGTTATGATGTCCTTCAAACTTGTCTTTGAGTAATTGCCCTCTTTAATGCCGGAAATGAACAAATCCCGCTCCTTTTCATCATTGTATTTTCGTGAAATAATGGATGGCTTGGTCGTAAGCGTTGAAATAATGGAACGTGCAAGACGACCCCGATAGCCCGCATCATCAGGTTTTGGCCCCCGAACTTTAACTATTCCTCTTCGAAGTTCATCACTGACAAAAAAATTGCGGTAGTCTAACCCGACCGCTTTGACATAATCGACAAGCTCGCGTCGTTCGTCACTTCCTAAAGGAAGGTAATCCTTATGGCGAACATGGATATGGTATCCTCGATTCCCCGAGAATACAACAAGCAAATCCTTTTTTTCAAGCCCAAAATCACGAAGAAGGAATTCCTCCATAAGAAAAATACAATCCTCTTTCACTTTAGACAGCAATTCATACACGCCGTATTTGCCTTCAGCATGCAAGTCAAGGTCAAACACCAAATCGGCGCCCTCCCATTGCTTTTTCTCCATAGGGGTTGCGCCGGGAAATCCGTAGTATGCGATTGAATGCGAGGTGTAAAGAGGCGTATTTTGCATAAGGAATTTACGATACCCGTCAAGCGACCCGAAGGAAAGATGCCGCGCATCTATTTTCTTATTGACTCCAACGCCAAACTCACGTTTTTCAGGGCTAAGGATTTCAAGCGAAGCGGTTTGATAGTAATTACGGAAAAGGGAAAGGACTGTTTGAAGATTTGAAGTATCCATTACGTTTCACCTTTTTGCTCTTTTTTCTCTCCCCAAATTTTTCCTTTCCAGTTTAACGGAGAGCCAATTTTACATTCAGCACAACATAAGCCCCAGGTCATGATGGTGGCACACGCAGGAACGGCGTACGCCTTTTTCTGTGCATGCTCAATCTGGTAACGGGTGATTTTCTCGTCAAAATCAGGCAAGTTTGAATACAAATTAACCATATCATCAATGGGCATTCCTTTTCCAAGCAAATATACTGCTAAATAAAACCTCGCCTGATGGGGAAGGTTCTCATGTTTTTTAATTTCCTCAAACAAGCGTTCGATGCAGGGCGGGTGCGCACCAGGCGTGTTCAACGTTTCGTGTTTCCAGTTGCCCGTTTTTGGAGCTAATGCAGGAAGTGCCGCAAGTATTTTTTCAGGGGCGTTTTTGATAAGGTCCGGAGGATCCTTTACTAACGGGATTTTCTGGATATATTTTCTTGATGCTTCTTCAACCATACGAATATGCTCATGATGATTGATGAACACTTTCCCCTTGCTCATCTTACGATTCATAAGCTTATAATCAACTGAACGGGGGGTGCACATAAGAAAAGTGGGAATTGAAACAGAAAGCTGCTCACCCTCCTTTGAAACGACAATGCCAAAATACGCAGAAACTTTCTTGAGTGTTTCTTCATCCGTTTTTCCAAGTATGGAGGAAACGCGCTTTGATTCGGCAACCGCAAACGAATTGGTGACAAAACGATTTTTCATAAAACCTAGAATCATTCGCGCCGCGCCAAATGAGGCAATCTCAAGGATACGCTGCGATTCATGAAGCGGCAAAGCGATAGGAGGTTTTCCGGACAAAGTACCCAGTATCCGCTCCACTGCGCGCTCAACAACCTCATCAGTAAGAAGCTTCCCCGAGTTTGACAATACCTGGCGTGCCTCATCAGTAAATGGAAAAAGCGTACCGTACTCAAGAGTATCCATACAAACAAGCTATACTCATCGTTTCTTTTTAACACGTGAGGTGGATGCCTTTGCTGATTTTTTAAGAGTAATAAATCTGCCTAAAAGGAATCCGGCAATGCGATAACCTATATCAAACAGAATAATCCCGATTGCATAATCCCACACGCCAGCTGCAATAAGTACTAATGCCCCCGCAGGAAGGAAAAGACGGTGCTCCCTAAACATGCTTAACACTTCAGGTAGCTCCGATTCATCAAGGAATGCAAGAATAACGAATGCAAGGAGATAACCGGTCTCAATAGAGGGTATCCCAAAGAAAAAAAGGCTAATGAGCGCGATTCCAAACCCGATACGGTGGGACATATTATCGATTTTACCTGCGATTAATTGCGCAATCAAGGCTGCAAGAAAAATCGTTGAAAAAGGCGCGTATGCAATAAGAAAACCGATGAAAAGACCGTACAAGCAAGGAATTGCAAAACGTATTGATGCGTTGGACTTAAGATCGTCCTCAAGAAAATCGGCAACTTTTACGAGGCTTCCTGAAACAAGGGAAAGAAGTGAGTATAACACATGGTAGTGATTGTTTGAAGGTTTATTAACCTGCTTTTATCCCTTGACCATTTTCATCAAAAGCGGAAATGCGATCGTTGCATCGCAGTCAACCGTTACACTCTTTGCCTTTTCGCCTATTTTCCCCCATGAAACCGCTTCGCTGGTGCGGGCGCCTGAAAGTGAACCATCCCAGGGGGTTGCAGTAGTTACGTAAACGGCATAATCCAAACCTCCTCGCAGGAGGTTTACTCCAATAGTATGGTGCTTTGAAATGCCGCCTCCTAAAACAATTCCTCCTGTTTTATCTGCATCAAGAACAATCTGGGCAAGTTTTCCCATATCCTTAGTAACATCAATCCCGAAATCCTTCCTCTTTTGCTTATAGAAATACGTTTGAAGGCCAATTGCGGAATCGGTAATCCCTGGACAAAAAACGGGAATTGAGTTTTTTGAGCACCAATACAGGAACGAATCCTCTTTTGCCGCATTTCCTACTTCGTAAATTAATTCACTTGGCGAACATATTTTCTTTTCATTGTATAATTTCTCAAACACCGGTTGCATACGTTTTTCCAATTCTACGTAGCATTTGTTCTTTACTAAAATATTTCCCAAACGGTTTGTACCTTTCTTGTGCAACGCGGCATCATCCATGAAAAAATCACCAAGCTCATATGGAACATAGCTCTTGATCAAATCATGGTCAATGCTTCCGCCTGCAGTGATAATGACGTCGACGAATTTTTCCTTGCATAAATCACGAATGATTCCTCGAAGCCCGGAAGCGACAAGGTTTGAAGTGAATGACAAAAATACCTTTGCCTTTTGTTTTTTCATCTCTTTTATGATTTCAACCGCTTGTGAAAGCTTGGTTGCCTGAAATCCAACTAATGAATAATCTAATGAACCAACTGAAAGATCCTTGATGTCCATAATAGTAATGGAAAGGAAAGGCATTTATACTCAAGCAGCATTGATTTCTTCAGTGAAAATTATGGCAATTAACGAACGAAGAAAAAAACCAAAGGAAAAGGCAAAGACAAAGCACAACAAGAAAAGAGTCGCAAAGATTCGAAAGAAATAATTTAGATTAAACTCGATTTCTTTTGGGTCGCTCATTGAGCGGCCCAATTATTCTTCCATTTATACCGCCCGTTCTTCCAAGCCTAAAATCATGAACTACTCTTGCTGGAACGTCAGCTACGGTTTGATGCTCAATGAGTGCTGGCTTTGCAACTGATGCGAGCGGTTGAGATTCTGGTTTTTTATCAGGAACTAAAAGTCCTCGCAATTGAGATTCTATATCAGAACGTCTTGAAGCAACGGATTCTGGCAAATAAACTTGCAGCGTGTTTCCTACGACGACGACACGTGCCCCTTGTGCGCCCCACGTTTCAAGACTTGCAGATGCCATGCGAGTAATCGTATTGTCAATTGGTCTTTGAAACTGCAAAACAAACGAAGGCGAAGAAGGTGCAACAGGAACGACTGGCTGAACAAGTGCTGATTCTATTGCTGGACCGGTGCACGGGGTTTCAAGTTCTATCGGAGCACCAAAATGTCGCGCGAGAACTTCTTTTGAAACAACTCGTAACCAACCATCGTCTTTTCTAGAAAGCGTAACCGAAAGGAAAGTACCACTTGCACGAAGAGTATAATTCGTAGCGCCAATCCTTAGTAAAACGTATCCTGCAAATTCAATATTTTCTCTCGTAACCTGCTTTCCTAAATCAAAAACAAATGAACTAACTGGCGGTCGTTGAGCAAGTTGCGCTTTAACAAGTGCGCCAAAGGATTTACCAACATCGTCATCCAAAACAGGAGTTACCCGCACTTCGTGGTCGAATACTTCTGCGCGATACGAAATACCTCTAAAACTAAAGAAAATTGTATCACGTTTAAAATCGGCTATAATCGCACCTTGCAATCCCATAATGGCATTACATACCGAATTTGCATCAACATAATCCCTAAACGTAAACGAGTCTCCAATCATACGATCACATGTATGCTCTGTACTTATGACTTATCAGCAACCAGCTCAAATGCGGGCTCAAGCGCCTCCTTAAGGCCTCCTTCAGACAACCTAATCGCCAAAACCAACATTTCTCTTGCAGTATCAATTGCATTAGCAATGAGATCACGCGGCCCCGCACCTGTTTTCGTAGTAGTGCCTAATGCTTGTATTTCTCTTGAATCCCGAACGGCATCAACAAGTACAAGCTCAGGTACAAACGAAGAACATGTTCTCAAACGACCCGTGCAATCTGATGACAAAGCTATCCGTGTCTTAAAGTCTCTACCAACAGAAACAAGCGAATCAATGAACGCATCAACTTGTGCGTCCACACCAACGATGCGTGGATCAAATTCTTGAGTTTTAAGAAGCACCGTACCTGGGCCTCTCCCTTCAGCAGGAAATACTTTTCCTGGGAAAAGCACTTTAAGCACTCCGATTTCATCACATGAAAACGGAAGCTCGGATTTTGCAAGCACGCTTACTCCTTGAAAAGGTGAAAAAATAATAACTCCATACGGCGCATCGTAGGTTCTAAATGTCCCGTGTCCTTCTGCAGCATTATATCCCTTATGAGTAAGTCGCGCCATTACCTTTTGCAAGGGTAATTCCAAGGAAGAAGGTATTTGACTTTGTAGTTTTTTTGCCATATAAATCACTTATCTATTTTCATTTGTATCATCAATTCGCGTGCTTGTTCAAACAATGCTTTTGCGTCTTCAAGATTATGTGCTTCAAATTGCGTTGCGCCGGCTTGGATCAATGAACATATTGACTTTCCGCCTATTTCCTGTTGCACGTAGTCTTGCGTTTTTCCAAGTTCTTCTGCCACGAATGTCGGTTGGTTTGAATTGACAAACAAGCAAAGGAAATTAAGCTGATGAAGTGCCTTTGCTTTGAGTGCGGTTGCCTCTTTTCCAAGTCGGATTGCTTCTTCATCAGTTGTTGCTTCTTCTTGCGCTTCTTTTTTACGTGATATTGCACGAATGGTTGCATACAACTCACGATAACGGTTCATCATCCTATCGTGCTTATCGCCGGCATCAAAAAATTTAGCATTTGCTTGCATCCCTTCAAGAATGCGTGGAAGAAGTTCAGGGTCCCTCTCAAGTAAGTATGCTTCCACACGGCCAAGGATATCGAGGCGTTTTTGGTCGGTCGTCAAAAATCGGTACATTTCTTCCGTCTTTTCAGCCCAAAATGAAACTTTTGCAAAAAGCCACCTATCACGCTCAACACGAAGTGCGCATTCTCGCTCATGTGCAAGTTCTGCAATATTTTTTACGTCCTTGTCCCGCCAGGTAGCCAAACGGTTGCGTACGGAAACAAGTACTGCTAAACCACGAGAAATTTCATATTCCCTATCCCGCCCGGGCTCCATTCCTTTTGCTTTTTCAAACCTAGAAATCGAATCCGCAAGCCGTTTTCGTGCAAGGAGCCGTTTAACTACGACGCGTTTTTTTGAAAGATGCTCTTTATCAAAGCCTTTAAGCAACTTAATCAAGTCATCAAGCCCATCATTTGTCATCGCAGGCTTGTCTGCAGCAAAAAGATTCCATTCCGTAAGAGTATTAACAAGCGCTTCTGCAGCCTTGACTTCCTTTTCATACCCTTCAAAAACATGAGTAAGCGTTCGTACGGCAGAAAGGATATGCGTATCAAACACAAGCCATTTTCGATCTACACACTGCGTTCTAAGTTCACCTTCAAACGTTTTTACATCAGTTTTTACCTGTGCAAAACGGGCGTCAATTGCTTTTTCATCCTCAACGCGAAACCCAAGTGAAACAAACCAGCCATCAATAAATACACGGTAGACCCAAGGAAGCTGAGTTTCCTTTGGCTCGCCAATTGCGGTACGACCGACCATGGATTCGCCACTTCCTCTTCGGCGTGACTCATGAACCACTTTAGCAACTTGCCCAAATTCCGTTCGCTGATTTGCGCGAGCTTGTCCTTGACGAGCGGTTTCTGCACGTGCTTCAGCAGGATTTCTAATGGATCTAAAAGTCATAAAAATCACGTAACGTGGTAAAATAGTTATAAAGAGGGTTTTAAAAAGGATTTATTTTTTCAAACGAAATAGTATGAAAAGAGTTAATGCACCTAATACGCACAATAAGATGAATAATAGCAAGCCATCCAATGCATTCTCTTTTGGTTTTTCTCTAATAGATTCTAGAATCGAAACTTTTTGAATAACTCTTTCTTGTTCTGAAAAAACCAAGGCCATGCGTGCCAAAGAAGTTGCATTCTCATAATCTCCTACTTCAAAAGCTTTCTTTGCTTGTTCATATGCTCTTAACGCTTTTTGTGCATTAGGAGTAGTAATATCAGATATATCTCTAAAAGAATCCTTAATTTGATCAAAAAGTGCTTGGACTTCTTCTCTTAAAGCGATATTTTCAACTGGAATGACTCCATCAGAAAACGCTTCTCCCGCAAGGGGCAATTCTTCTGGTTCTAAGGGCAATACATTTTCCTCTTCAGGTTCCAAAGGAACATCTACGGCTTCCTGCTCAACTTGTCCCTGCTCATCTAATCCAGATTCTGATACTGCGTACTCAAATTCCTCAGTAACAGGGACATGACCGCGCACTCGGACGACTGCCTCATAAGATCCGTATTCCAAAAGAGAAAGGGGAACTTCAAGAACCCCGTTCCTGTCAGTTGACCCTTCAAACACTTCACCAGAATACGGGTCAACAAGAAGAAGACTAATGTCTGCTTCGGTAGGTTCACCATCCAGTTCAACTGAAATTCTCAGCAACTCATCCGTGAATTCAATGCCAACTGAAACTTCCTTTGATCGAATTTCACTATCATCGTCACTAGAACTTGAAGGTGGTGAAGATGAAGATGCACTTACGTTGAAGAAATACATTCCGTTTATTCTTAAATTTCCTCCCGTATCATTTGAATAAAAGGTAACATTGTAAACACCATCTGCCAGTGTAAGAGTGGTGTTGGCACAGCTTGAGAGTGAAGTATTGGCTGCACCATTAAGAGAATACACACACGTTTCTACACCAAACAAAGGATCTGAAACAGTGAAATCAAAGGCAACGCTTGAGGTGTTGTACTGAGTATTATTGATGGGACTTTCAATTGACAGCGTTGGTCCAGTTGAATCAACAGTGAAATTGATCTGGGTTGAAACGTTCAAATTCCCAACCGTATCATTTGCAAAGAAGATAATGGTGTGCCTTCCTTCTGCAGGGCTCTTTGTAGTATTGGCACAGTTGGACAACGTATTATTTGAACCTCCATCCAATGAATAAGAACAGGTTGCGCTGGTGAGGTTTTCAGAAACGATGTAGTTAAATGCAACTGAACCGGTAAAGTTTGAATTATTTGTTGGGGACTGAACAAATAATAATGGCTTATAGACATCGATAGTGAAATTATGAACAAGAGAACTTGCTGTTTGTAAAGCCGTATTATTTAAGTGCAGTTGCAAATAATGTTTACCAAACCCAGGTGCAAGCGTAGTATTTTGACAGGTGGGCAAAGAAACATTCGCTCCACCGTCAAGAGAGTACTTACAAATATCCGTACCAAAACCATTAATATCAAAATCTAATGAAATATTATTACTTGAAAAATTAGATGAGTTAGAAGGATTTACTAATGTAATTGTTAATGGGCAAACAAACGTACTATCCGTTTCTAAACCTGAATATGTTTGCCATTGACTGTAATTATATCGAGGAGTATTATTATAGAATAACCCCCACGTACAGGTTTCGAATTGGAACGTATTGAAATTT
>CAYSWK010000039.1:0-8295 GCA_964434735.1 Microcaldota archaeon
TAATTGCAGAAGCAAATGGTGAAAAATACGAAAAGGCAATAGAAGTCATGATGCAGGATGAAGGAATAGATGCAATATTGATTATTACCCTTTTCCAAACCCCTCCGATGGATGAAAAAGTATTGAATGTATTAATAAAAGCAAGCGATGACCAAAGAAAGGCAATTGCAACTATTAGTTTGGGTGGAGAATATACGGAAGGGTACCAAAAACACCTAAATACGTTTGGTGTTCCCGTATTTACCTCGCCTAATGCGGCAGTACGTGCAATGAAAAAACTAATTGAGTATGCTGATTTTAGAAGAAAATTAAAGTAATGGTTTTTTCAAAATTGTAAAAATATCTTATTTACTTATTTTAGAAATAACAGTTCAAAATAGGAAACTGAAGATATAGAACTGAAAACCCGAGACGATCAGTTGAACAGTATCCCTAGGGAGGGTATAGTTCCAGTATTATTACATACGTTGTTTGTTTTGTATTTGTAATGTAATAATGTAACTATAGTTACAATATAAACAAATAAAAACAAAAAACTATTCATTTTTTTATTACTGGAAGTATGGGGGAGGGTAGGGGTGGTTTTCGTTTCCTGTTAACAGTTTTCAGTTTAGGTATTAGTAGTTATTATTTTATTTAAAATAAGAGAAATTGCTATTGATTGGGATACATATACTTGAGAATAAATTCTTTGGCAAAAGGAGGATTAATATCATACAATCTATTTACATGCATTACTGCAGCTTTTGGATTATTAAGCGCTAAAGAATAAACAGTCATTAATTCCTGAAATTCCGCAGGTTCCTTGGTTATTTTTGCGTCTTCAACTGTTTCAAGGAAATGATATCCCTTTGTGTATTCCCTTTTCATAAAAAGAACACACCCAAGCATTATGGCAGTAGGTATCATATCTTGGCCCTGTGCGATGTTAAATGCTTTTCGTGCATGTTGTTCTGCAGAAAGGTAATCCTCAGCCCAATATGATGATTTTGCCGCTAAATAATTTGAAAGAAGGTCTTGTGGAAACTGTTCGACGAGTTCTTTTGAAAGAGTTTGTGCCTTTCTAAAGTCACGATTAGTAAGGTACAAAAGGATTTGTTTGATTATGGCATCCTTTCGCGTAAATTCCATGTGTATATCCCTTGCATAAACTTTAAATAGGTAAACCGTATAATTAAATTTATAATTTGAGGGATCTCATGGTACAACGACTTGAAGCAACCGAAGAGCAAGAACGACGTTTTTCAAAACCGGTAGAATCCTTATTAAAATTATATTCAGGCGGCAATGAAGAAATAGAAAAAGCGTTGCGGCAAGTTGCGTTGGATGCACCTACTAAAAAAGCATTGTTTAAGGCACTTGTTGAGATGGCGCCGGCACGTGCGATCGAAGTTGAAATGTTATATTATCATAATCGTAAAGGAGTAGATTTCGATAATAAAACTCAAAATGCGGCATTTAAAATTGCAGAAGAAAAAGGATATAGTGCGGCCGCACAGTATTTGGCAGATCATGCAAAACCTGTGAAAATAAGTACTCTCGTTTCAAAAGATACTGGTCTATTTCCTAAGGAAGAAAATACTAAGGAACGATATTCTAAAGGAGATATCTTATGGCAATCAGGCCTACTTAAATCATCTGCAGAAGAATTACGTATATCATTTTCGATATATGATACAGGAAAACCTTCTGATTTCATATTCGCTACGAACAACCTCATCAAATTTGTTGGTTTGGATCCTAAAGGGATTGCCCTTATACCTTCTGAAGAGACACAGTTAAAAGTTAAGGGACTTGTGTACAAAGCCCGTGAGGCATTCAGAAATAATGATTTTGATTACGGCGTTAAATTCCTTACGGCCGCGACAGAAGCCGCGCATGACGCGTATCAATCCTCACAAAAAATAGCAAAACGGTGATCCTATGGAAGAACAAATCGAGGAATTTGGAATTAGAAGCCCTCTGCTTGACATGTTTGAGACTAAGAAGGAATGGGTGTTCGAGCTTGAGCTTCCAGGAATGGATGAGAAAACGCTTGAAATCACGCTTTTTGATCACTCGCTTGTTGTTAAGGCTGAGCGTGTTCAAGGGTATAGTGCTGATGATTTGTACGTTTTTCAGGAACGCCAGTTTGTCAGGTATTTTAGGAGTATTCCGTTGCCTGAAGGGATGGACTCTCAGAAAATTTCAGCCCATTTAGAAGGAGGCGTACTACGTATTACTGCACCTAAAACAAAACGCGGCACAGGGACGCAGATTAAATTAGAATAATACTATTCAAACCCTGCGCGCAGTATGCTTTCAAGGAACGGACTAACAAATTCAGATCCAAGGCCTTTTAGTATTTCCGTTCCTTTTTTAGTGTCTCCGTTTGCAGTTAGAATTATCCCATACAAAAGGTCAAGTTCTTGCGAAGCAGCAAGTTTTTTTACCGTAACAAGTTCGTACAATTTTATTGCTTGGCCATATTCTTTTTTTGTGAATAAGACCAACAGGAGCACTTTAGTTGCAGGTTCAAGGTCTGCGCCGCTTGCCTTGTTGAATGCATGGCGCGCCGAAAGTTCTGCCCGTTCATATTGGTTTGCTAGAAGCGCAGCTCGCGCATGAAGCAAATAACCTGGCAAGAAGTCAGGGAACTTTTTGATGCATTCAAGAGCCACTTCACTTGCTCGCGCATAGTCCCTGGCCCCAAGAAGCAGCTGAATTTGCTTTGCATAGCTTGTTTCCTTCGTAAATTCCACAAAAAGGATTCTCTGAACAGATATTTAAAAACATGGCATCAAATAGAAAACATGGATGACGAGAAGAGGGAAGAGTGCGGAATCGTTGCAATCGTTTCTCTTGAAAAAACTTCAGTACCACCACTTATTTTTCGCGCACTTCATGCCCTTCAGCATCGAGGGCAAGACGCCGCCGGGTTTGCCGTTTGGAATGGTAAATCAATTGATTCACGAAAAGGAATAGGCCTTGTTTTTGACGCATTTAAACCAGAAGACCTTACGTTGCACGGAATCCGCGGCATCGGCCATACGCGTTACCCCACTTCTGGGAAATTTAGGCTTTGTGATGTTCAACCGTTTGTTATAGAAAATATGGCAATTGCCCATAACGGGCATATCGGAAATGCCCCGGAGCTTCGAAAAGAGCTTGAGAAGAAGGGATTCTCATTTCAAAGCAGCGTTGATTCCGAAATTATTTTATTACTCATGAGTGAAAAAATTTCCGCAGGCATCGAAGCGGCAGTTTCTTATGCGATGTCAAAGCTTGACGGAGGGTATTCCGTTGTTGGGATGTGGAACGATACTGTCTTTGCCTTTCGTGATCCGCACGGAATTAGGCCGCTGGTATTTGGAAAAAACAAGTCTCATCTTATGTTTGCTTCTGAAAGCTGTGCCCTTGACGTTTGCGACATCGAATACGCAGGCACCTTGAAAGCAGGCGAGCTCGTATACGTAGATTCGGCGGGCACAGAGCATAGAAAGCAAATTCAATCTGCGCCTCTTGCAAATTGTATGTTTGAATACGTTTACTTTTCACGCCCTGATTCGAAAATCAATGATCTTTCCATTTTAACCGCACGTGAAAATCTTGGTAAGGAACTTGCAAAGGAACACCCTGCGCGTGCAGAGGTGGTGATTTCCGTTCCCGATACGTCTCGCACAGCCGCTCAAGCGTATGCTGATGCACTTTCACTTCCCCACAAGGAAGGACTTATCAAAAACAGGTATATTGGAAGAACGTTCATTATGCCCGAACAGGCACAACGCAAAGATGCCGTCAGGCTCAAGCTTAATCCTGTGCGGGAAGTTATTCAAGGCAAATCCATCGTGCTCATTGACGATTCAATTGTGCGCGGGACAACGTTGAAGGAAATCGTTTCACTTGTGAAAAAGGCAGGGGCAAAAGAGGTGCACGTACGTATTACGTGTCCGCCCATCAAGGCACCTTGTTTTTATGGAGTTGACATGTCAACTTATAACGAGCTTATCGCCCATAAAAAATCCGTTGCACAAATCGGCGCATTTCTTGGTGCGGATAGCATTGGGTATCTTTCAATCGAAGGGCTTACGCGCGCAGTTGGCAAGGGAATTTGCACAGGGTGTTTGACGGGCAAGTATCCGACGTCAAAGGCAACGGAGCTCGCAAAGGATATACGTGGTGAACAGTGTGGCTGTGGCTGAATATTACTTGGAAGACTTACGAAAACAAACAGGATTGAGTGATTCGCAAATAATCGATGGGCTTACCAATATTGGCGCTCCCTGCGAGGCAAACGGCCTCGTATTAGTTGTTGAACTTACGCCAAATCGGCCTGATTGGTTTTCACTCGAAGGCGTTTGCCGTTCACTTCTTGAATACTATAAACAAAAATCCTTTTCCTATGCTGCCTCAAAAAGCAATTATGAAGTTATTGTCGATCCGTCAGTTTCAAAAGTTCGGCCCTATACGGTATGTGCTGTCGTAACGGGGCTTTCCTTTACTGAAAGGGAAATTGAATATCTTATTCAACTTCAGGAAAAACTTGTTACAACGCTGGGGCGTCAGGCTAAAAAATTCGGTATTGGGGTGTACCCTCTTGAGCATATTTCTTTTCCTATAAGTTATACTACGCTTCCTAAGGAAAAAATCCGTTTCACCCCCCTTAACTATGAGGGGAAGGAAGCGACGGCTGATGAAATCCTCCAAAATCATGTAAAAGGAAAAGCACACGGAAAGGTTTTGTTCGGCCATGACCGCTATCCTGTTTTTCTTGATGCCTCGAAAAACATCATGTGCCTTATTCCGATTATTAATTCCGAAAAAACAGGCAAGGTCACAACCCAAACAAAGGATGTTTTCATAGAAGTGACTGGTATTGAGGAGCACGCAATACGCGATGCGCTTAACATTGTCGTATGCAGTTTATGCGATAAAAAAGGAAAGGCCCACAGCGTCAAGGTTACGTACGGCAAAAAATCCATCGTCACTCCAGATCTTTCATCGAAAAAGATGAAGGTAAAAAGAGAGGACGTTGAAAAATTGCTCGGAATCTCTCTTCCGGTTGCTACGTACAAAAAATACCTTTCCATGATGGGGCATTCTCTGGATGGTGATGACGTGCTTTGTCCGCCTTATCGTAGCGACATTATGGCATGGGTTGACGTTGCCGAGGATGTTGCGATCGCGCACGGATACAATACTTTTGAACCTAAGCTTCCTTCATTCTACAGCGAGGGCAAGCAGATTGAAACCTATTTTGGTTTTGATGCTGCGCTCAAAGGGATGGGGTTCCTTGAAATTGTCACGTTTGTTCTTACGAACGACGCTGCGCTCGCAAAGGTTGGCGGGAAAGGCGTAAAGGTCCTTAATCCGGCAACTGAGGATTATACAACGCTTCGAAACACGATGGCCTCTTCTCTCCTTGAAGTTGTTGCCACTAACAAGACCAAAGGACTTCCTCAGAAGTTTTATGAAATCGGTTCTGTTTATGTGTCCAATAAAACTCAGAAACAAATTGTTTTTGGTGTCGTGGATAATTCAGTGAGCTTTTCCCAGTTTCAAGGGTATGTTCAACGGCTTCTTGAGGAAAACGGGTGCGATTATTCATTTGAGAAAGGGTCAAAAGAATTTCTTTCACAATGCGCAATTGTTAATTCCTCAAAAATTTCCGGATTTTTCGGTACGGTGAAAAAGGAGGTTGCTCTTTCATTTGGTTTTGAGTTTGAAGTCGCAATGGCCGTTCTTGAACTGAAATAAGAAAGGGCATCAATACCCGAAACCCAAGACCGATTGTTCGATTCTTCGAACAACATGATTGTCCCTAAGGACAATATGTACATTGTCGCATTACGACAATCGTGTGGTCCAATGAATTGCAAGGCAATTCATCCGGACTGAAAACGATCCGCGGATCAGTTTTCCTAGGGGGTGGCATGGGGGACAACGTCCCCCGGCACACGGACCTGGCAGGATTTGAACCCACAACCTATTGGTTGCTCCAGCATTTTGGAGTGGCTTCCGAAGCCAATCGCTCTATCCAAGTTGAGCTACAGGCCCAAGTACTATTCAACTGATCGTCTCGGGTTTTCAGTTCTATGCCTTCAGTTTCACAAAACTTAAAACACAAAACCGAAAACAATTATGTGCGCTATGGTTTAAAAACCAAAATTCCCCAATACTTTTTATGCGATCGATCATCATTTTTTTTATTTTAGGCCTATTGACCGCTCCTTTATTTGCGGCAGACTGTGAACCAGGGTTCCAAGAACCGCTCTTTATTCGAGCACTTGATGGGGCAAGCAGGCCCCTTGAAGGCGCACAGGTTTCACTTACTTATCAAATAGATAAGACGACGGGCAAGGGATATTCCACAACCAAATCTTTTGAAACTCCAGCCAACGGTACGGTACGAATCTTTGTCACGAACCGTGAAATTTCCGAAGATCGCGTAGATTGTAATATTCTTGTTAATGTTACGTTTGATAATAAAACCGTTTTTCGCACCATTGTTGCTCAGCGTCATCCAAAGATTATCGATCTTGCGCTTGATGCATTTATTCTGAATGTTCGTGTTGTTGATGATCGAAATCAACCCATACAAGAGGCAACCGTTCTTGTTAATGAACAAGAAAAGAAAACCGACAGCCGGGGAGTTGCTGAATTTAAGGCAAACAAAGGAAACGTGCGTGTTTTTGCAGGATATGGTGAAGGTAAGACCGAGCGCACAATTGACTTTAAGGCCGATACGTCCGTTTCTCTTCAAATTGGAAGATATGATCTTCATTTGGAAACAATCGATGATTCTGGAACGCCCGTTGATGCTGTCGCCACCATCTCTGCCAAGGATTATCCTTTTTCAGGCCAAACAGACATTGCGGGGATTCCCGTTCCAAACCCGACCGTGTTTGTAACCTATGCAGGAATTACTAAGGAAGTTTCAGTTGATCTTGTCACTACAACGGAGTATACGGTTGTTTTCGATACCACTCCCCCAACTATCTCACGGGTGAGTGAGGTAGATTCGAACGCAAATCGCCGTTTTTCAGTTCTTGCTTCAGATACGGGTCCTTATGCTACGGGCGTTGACCCCAAAAGTTTGGTGTTTAGGTACAGTTCCGATGGCAGGAATTGGAAAAACGCACTCACCTATGTTTCACGCACCAACCAGCTTATTGCTGAAGTTGACCCTGCATTTGAAACATTCCAGTTTGAAGCGGAAATAAAAGATAAAGATGGAAATAAGCAAGTTATCCAAGGGAGGGTCGGGACAAAAGAGGTGCCCGTAGCCAACGGAAGCCAAAATGGTTCTCCCTCTACAAACAATTCAAACGTGCCTCAACCGCCCGTTCAAAATCAGGAATTTCCATTGATTCCCGTTGTTATTGGGGTTGCGGTTCTTGCAATTGTTATTGTGGCCGTCATTAAGCTTAAGAAGCAAGGTGATGAGGAGAGTGGGTAACCCTCATCTTTATAAACTTTGTCTTCTTATTATCTAACATAAATGATCATATAGTATAATAAAATGAAGGTGTGCATATGCCGCGCGGAAAGAAGATTATTATCGAAACCGAAGTCGAAGACGAATTTGTGGACCGTTTCAGGTCGATTGATACCGAAATCATCAAGAATGACCGTCAGGAAGTCGAAAGTTCGCTTTCAAGTTCAGTTGCTGGCGTTTTCAAAGTTGCCCAGGATTTATACAAGGCAAAAGCTTCAGAAGAAGAGCTTGAGGACAAGCACAAACTCTACTCTGTTCGTGGTGCATATGATTATTTGAGAGGTAAGGGCCTCGATTTGTCATTCCGTGCATTTGGCGGCCGTATTGAACGTGGCACGATTGCGTTCGTAAAAGTTGGTCGGAAAAGGTTCATCCCACAAGCAGTTCTTGAGGATATCCTTTCAACTAAAGACGGGTTCTTTACGGTAAGCGAAGCATATGCAACTTACAAAAAGGCAAACTCAGACATCAAATTCCGCGCATTCATCGGAAGAATTGAGAAAGGCAGTATTCCTTCAGTTAAGTTTGGAACCCGAAGACTCATTCCTCGTGAAGCAATTGAAGCATTGACCCATATTTCTGATGAGTATTACACCGTTTCACAGGCAATTAAGGAACTTCACAAGAACGGCATTAAGATAAAGCGCAATGCATTTGAGCGCAGGCTTGACCGTGACCGGATTCCTCATTCAAAAGTTGGGGGCCGAAGGTTTATTCACGCAGACGTTCTTGATGAATTAGTTGAAAAGGAAAAGTCATTCAGAAAATAATTTTTTCTTATTTTTCAGACCTTTTTATTTTATTGTTTTTACACTTTC
>CAYSWK010000040.1:0-7628 GCA_964434735.1 Microcaldota archaeon
AGTAGTTTTTTCGTCGTTTAAGACGCATGATTTTGATTCACATGTTGTTTTTGTGCTTGAAACTGCTTCGCAGCTTGAGGCCGTTTGTTCGGAGCTCAAGACGGGGGGCTGGGAACCGGAAACTGTCTGCTCGGCGTTGGCCGTAGTTTCCTGTGTTGCGTGTTCAGTGCTGGCTGCCGGTTGCTGAGTGCTCGATGCAGAATAAGGGCAGCTGAAATGTTCTCCCTTAATATATCCGTGTTCAGGGCAGATGCTAAATGTCGGAGTCAAGGTGAAGTAGGGAAGCTTGTACTTATACGAAATTGTCCGTACCAGCTTCATTGCCGATTCCCACGAATCAAGGCGTTCGCCGATAAATCCATGGAGTACGGTCCCGCCCGTATATTTGCACTGAAGTTCATCCTGATGGTTAAGCGCATCGAACACATCGTCAGTATGGTTGACAGGAAGGTGCGTTGAATTGGTGTAATACGGCCTTTCAGGGGTGCCAGAGGTAAGGATTTCAGGATACAATTCCTTGTCCTTCTTGGCAAAGCGGTAGGTTGCCGATTCGCATGGCGTTGCTTCAAGGTTGTACATGTTTTTTGACTGTTCCTGGTAGGTTATAATTCGGGCACGTATGAAATCAAGAACTTCATGCGCAAACGCAATCCCTTCAGGAGTTTCGATTCCCTTGCCAAGGAAATTGAGAAGTGCCTCGTGCATGCCGTTTATTCCGATGGTTGAGAAGTGGTTGCGGTATGAGCCAAGGAATTTTTTGGTAAACGGCATAAGTCCTGCTTTAAGGTTTCTATCTACGGACGTGCGTTTTATTTCCAATGATTCGTAAGCGATATCAAGCACTCCGCCCAGGCGCCTCATGAAATCTTCCTTTGATGAAGCTAAGTACCCTATGCGCGGAAGGTTGATGGTGACAACACCAATGCTTCCTGTTTGGTCTGCAGCGCCGAAAAGGCCGCCCATTTTGTTTCGAAGCTGCTTGAGGTCAAGCTGTAACCTGCAGCACATGCTTCTAATATCCGACGGGTTGAGAGTGCTGTTTACAAAGTTCTGGAAATAGGGCGTTCCGTATTTTGCCGTCATTTCAAAGAGCAATTTTGAGTTTTCAGATTCCCATTCAAAGTCGCGTGTAATATTATACGTAGGTATGGGGTAAAAGAACGTTCTTCCGTCGGCATCCCCTTCAATCATCACTTCAATGAATGCGCGGTTGATCATGTCCATTTCCGCTTGGCATTCCCCGTAGGTGAAATCCTGTAGTTCGCCGCCTACGATTGCAGGTTCCTTTTCCATATCTTTTGGCACTTTCCAGTCAAAGGTGAAATTAGTGAAAGGTGCCTGGCAGCTCCATCTGCTTGGAACGTTGAGCGAGAATACAAGCATCTGGATGTTCTGTTTGACGCGCTTGTAGTCAAGTTTTCCTTTTTTGATGAAGGGCGCAAGGAGGGTATCGACTGAAGAGAATGCTTGCGCTCCCGCGTGTTCCATCTGCATGGTGCCAAGGAAATTGACCATTTGGATGATTGCAACTTCAAGGTGTTTTGGAGGTTTTGAACGTATCTTTTTTGAGACTCCCCCAAAGCCCATAAGAAGAAGGTTTTTGAGTGACCAGCCGCAGCAATATCCTACGACTCCGTATCCTAAATCATGGATGTGGATGTCTGCATTGCGGTGTGCGTTTGCGACGCGTTCCGAATAAACGCTGGTAAGAGTGTAGTTTGCGATTATTTTTCCTGCAACGTGGGACATTAATCCGGAAAACGAATAGTCTGCGTTTGAGTTTTCAAACACCCTCCAATCAGTTTGTTCAAGGTATTCATCCATCGTCTTCTTTACTTCAACAAATGTTCCTTTTGCGGCACGTATCTTTTCGTGTTCCTTTCGGTAGATGATGTATGCCTTTGCTGCTTTTGCATATCCTGTTTTAATGAGCGCAAGTTCTACAAGGTCTTGTACGAATTCAACGGTGAGTGACTCTTTGCGTGGGCTTTGGTTAATAAGTTCAAGGACTTGCCCGGTTATTTGTACAGGATCGCCCGTTTCCCCGCTTGCCTGCATTGCTTTTGATATGGCGTCTGTGATTTTTCCTTGGTCAAATGCGATAAGTCGTCCATCTCGTTTTTGGATCCACGTCGGTTTTTTATTCATGCACATCACTTCCTTGGCTTGAGGGGGTTGGTTTGTCCGCATTAAATTATTTAATGGTTACCCCCAATGGTTACCATACGACGAAGAAAAAAGGGGAAACTTAAAAAGTGCCGTGTGCATTATTTATTTATGGAAGTACCCAGGCAGGTAAAAGATAAGATTCTTGAAACGCTTCATCTTCATGTGAAGGAAGGGTGCACGATTACTGCACTTGAGTCCGTCGTAACGTGCGAGCGCCATACGCTCTCAAAATATCTTACTGCCCTTGCCGCACAAGGGCTTGTATATTATAGGCCTGTTGGAAAGGCAAAAATATGGTACCTTAATCTCAATCCTCTTGCCAAGGCACTTGATCCTCAGAAAGAAAAAACCAAGGCAGAGCATATGCTTTCCCAGGTCATAAGTTCTCTTTCATTTGGGATCGTAGTTATGGACGCTACGCATACAGTTCAGTTTGCAAATTCAGTCATCAATTCATGGTTTGGCGACATTAAGGGCAAAAGGCTCCATGAAGTGCTCCACACTTCGTTGTTTGACCTTACTAAGTCTCATACGTTTGAGCTTGTTGATCCCGCTATGCGTGATTTTCTTATTCATATTCTTCCTTCAGTAAATAGTGATGGCAAGCCTATTTCGCTTGTTGTTTTTGAGGAAGTTACGGGATTGCGGTCGCTTGAAAAAGAAAACCGCGCGTTTACCCGTCTTTTGAATGCCGAACGGATTGCGCTTAATAATGCGGCAATTGTTGCCGAAACCGACTTACAGGGAGTTATCACCTTTGTTAATGACAAGTTTGTTGAAATTTCAGGGTATTCAAAAGAGGAGCTCATTGGGAAAACCCACAAGGTTGTCAATTCCAGCTTTCATTCCCGTGCATTTTTTCAGGACATGTGGACGACCATTTCAAAAGGAAAAGTATGGAGGGGCATTTTCAGGAACAGGAAAAAGGACGGAACTTTTTACTGGGTCGATTCGGTCATCTCACCTGTTTTTGGCGATGACGGAAAGCCGATCAAGTACCTTTCGATACGTTTTGACGTTACTTCGTATTACACCCACCAGACAAAACTCCCTGGGTTCTAGATTATCTTTTCAAGAAATTCCGCGATTTTTTTTGTTTCCTTTTCCGTTGCTTCTTTTACCATTGCGCGGCCTGAGGCATAAATGCTTACGGGTTTTTTGTCAATGACGCAAAGAATAATGACTGGTGCGGCTGAAATGAGGGTTGCATTTTTTTCTAGCGCTTGGGCTGCCTTTTTGATGTCAATTGCCCTTCCAAATTTTATTTCAAACGCTTTTGCGCTTGCACAGGGTTCAACGATGAACGGCATAGTGCCCCTTTAGGTATTTTCCCGTTCAGGCTCGCCGTGTCCTGAGTGCTGGCGCATGTATTTTTTATAAACAGTCAAAAGCTTGTCATACTTTTGAATTTCCTGCGTTTTGCGCTTTGCGACCTTGAGTTTGTTTTTTGAAGAATCAGAAGGTGCCATGAATATCAAAATAAATAAGAAACAAAGGATATTTATGGGTGCGTGGTTGTCAGTATCGAATGACGGGACGGTGTTGCATTGAGCCTAAACGGCCGCCAAAATCCGCCGGATAATCCTGTCTTCGTACGATTCCCGTCCCACGTTTTAATATTTCAAGCCGGTGCTCACGAAGAATCTTGAGAATGGTGTCATGCTTGTCATGGCCAGGTAATTCATCAGTTTCAAGGAGGCTGAGCATTTTTCCTGCTAGTACACGAGCGTTTGAAGGAAGGTCAGGACTTAAGGAAGCTTTGAACATTCCAACAAGATCAGCATCATTAACCATGCAACCGAGCGCATCATATCCTGCAAATGAACGAACAATTGCCGAACGTTCAGGATCGGCAGCGATTCGTAAAAAATGCACGACATCTTCCGTAAAGTCATGTCTTGCAAGAACTGCTTCCATTCTTTCGCGCGTAAAGGGAAGTTGAGGTACGTCAAGGACGTATACTCCACCCATTGCCATACTATTAAATCCGTCAAATCCACCAGTTATCATGACGATTCTCTTTATGGTACAGGATTTTATTTCTTCATCCTCGCAAGCTTTTCGTCAATTCTCTTTTCCGACTCAAGCCGCTCAAGCGCGTACGTTCCCATATCAACGAATTCCATGTGCGCAAACGGATGCACTTTGAGGATTTCCTTGTACATCTCTTGCGCGATTTTCCTGTAATCAATATGGCCTTGCTGCATGCTGCGTAATTCGCACAAGTGATATGCCTCACGCAAATTCATGCGCATGTACCATCTTAAGCGATAGGCAAACGGAACTGCATACTGTGCTTCACGCGGCATGGTTTTCTCCATATTTTTGAATGTTGTATCTGCAATGGCCATTGCTTCCTTGAATTTCACATCAAATCCGGTGTCGTGTAATTCGTGGGGCATGTCAAACCCATGGCGGGTTGAAAGCAACTGTCGTTCCTGCGTAAGCACCCGGTGCCTTTGGATATCACGGTAAGCGCCAAAGTTTGAAAGGACGTCAAATCCGTAGGATGTGTTTTCAAACGCACGTCCGGGCTTGTGCCTTCGGTTTTTTCGTGCACCAACATATGCCTTGATGATTTCAAATCGTTTTTCCTGTGAAAGCGTTTTTGCAAGTGCAAACAATTCGGCAAGAGTTGCATGGGATCTTCCATACAAAATATGTGCAACAAGTCGAACATCAGCATCTTTTTCATAATCTGCCAGTTCAACGCCGCTTGTGTGCTTTAATGCAGCGGCAGTCACAAGCTCATGCGCGATTTTTGCCACTGCAGAATCAGCATCATTCATGTAGCTTTGAGTCATTTTTCCCTTGTCATCGTTTGCACGTTTTACAAAAGAGGGAATGACTTTTCCAAGTTCTGTGTGCAGGATGCCGGCTGCCGATTGCATTTCCTTAAGGGGTGAGCCGTACATTTTCAAAAGCAAATACTCAAACGCGCGTCCGTTGCCCATGGCACCCATATTGGTTATGGTGCTTGCCGGAAGTAATCCACGCAATAAATCGCAGGTTTTTGCGCGTATTGTGGATGCGTATGCCCGTTCGCTTGCCGTTTCATCGCGGGGATTTTTTTCCATTACCCATTTTGAAACGGATTGGATGAGTGTTGCATACGTTTCAAACAGCATATTGCAAGAATGAAGATATTCATCAGCATGCCTGCTTGCCATGATGGACGGCTCCTCATAGTAGAGCCATTTTCCGTTTGGCTTTTGGTCAAAATAAACATAACGCGTGCTTTTTTCTAGAGGCGAAATGCCGATACGCGCATCTTGTACGAACTTGGTTGCGATATTTGAGATATCTTCAAGTGCAACGTGCACGTTTGCAAGTTCCGCAACCGAATCGTCCCCATACCCTACGAGGACACGGTCGTAGAATCCTTCTGCCTTTTGCGTCGCAACCATGGCGTCAACGCCGTTTGCCGTTCCAAAATTGACAATATCCTTGAATCCGGATTCTGGTGCCTGGATAAATTCCTCAAGCAATACGCGCTTGAGTGATTTTGCTGAACGGGAATACCGTGAGAATAGTGCACCCTTTACTACTTCTGGTAAATTTCGCAATGCAAAAATCGGCGAATCGATGCTCGTAACAAATGGTTCAAGGATTTTTCTTTCTTCGGGAGTAAAGGTGTCCATATAATTCTCCGGCCTGCGTAAAAGAAGCGACCCAATTCATTGTACGCACGAACAAATATAAGTCCTCTTTTTCAAATAGTATTGCATGGCACGACCTCGGCTTGCCGTACTTCAAGAACGTTTTGCTGAAGTGAGGACGATAAGTGCCAACGTTCGTTTTTTTACTCAAACTATGCCTCTTAATGAAGAGGCGCTTGTTTTTCTTCCAGGGTGGGGCGTGCCGCCTACGCTTTGGTTTCCTATTGCCGCGCGCCTTCGAAACAAGTTTAATGTAGTCATCGTTGAGAATCTTGGTCATGGTGATTCGACGTTGGGGGAAGGGGTGACTCGGTTTAATTATCTTGATTGGAATGCAAATGCCGTTCTTGAAATTCTTGATTTGTTAAATATTCAAAAAGCGCATTTTGTCGTTCATTCGATGGGAGGGTATACGGTAAAAAAAATCGTTGCGCGTGAGCCTGAGCGGGTCGCAAGCATCGTATTTGTATGTACGCCGTTGCTTGAGCCGCTTTCAAGCTTTGTTTTGGGAGATTCCCTTCCCGTAAGTTTAACGGTTGATTTTCTTGCCCTTGAAGCGCATTTATTACGTAGGCATATTGATTTGTTTAAAAGTTCAAAAAGAGTAGAAGACGCACTTGTTCATGCAATTCGAGCAACAAACCCCCAATTTCTTACTGATCTTGGCATTACCCCCATCAACGCGCGACCCTTTGTTAATTATATTTTACGAACTCCGATTGAGACTATTGCGATTGCACTCAAGGGTATGCGGCTTGAAGGAAAGGGCGTTGAGGAGTTGCCAAAAATTGATAAGCCTTCATTGTACGTTGCCGGCGAACGAGATTGGGTTGTTGATATTGAACGTATTGAAGCGCTTTCACAGTGGCATGAGAATTCCACTATGAAAACGATGAAGGGGGCAGGCCATACGCCTATGAGTACCCATTCGCGTGAATTGCTTAAGCTTCTTTTTGAGTTTTATCATTCGCTTGGGGTTGTTGGCGCAGCGGACCGGCTTCTTTTGCTTCGTCATGCGCAGATTTAAATACGTCGTTACATCATCTTTTTCATGAGACATCTTCTTGCAATCCTTTTGATGGTTGGACTTGCGTTTTCATTGGATATTTTACCGCCCGGAGGCGTTTCGTTGATTAAGCCCAATCTTGTTAATTTTAGCACGTATTCTATTTCAGAAATTGCAAGCGGTCAGGTTCGTGAAGGGGAAGTGTGGGACGTTGTCGGTATTGAGTATTCTGAAAATGAGCTTATCCTTGCAACAAATTCCCGCATTAATCGCGAGGATGTAAATCGTTTGTACGCACTTGGCATAAATGGTAAAAAAGTTGAAGAAAAGGACTCATTTACGATTCCGGTTCAAACAGAGGTTCATGCAAGTAGTCTTTTATTTTCTGGTTCCACCTGGCATCTTCTTTCATATGTAAACCAGGGGCCGAATAGAACCTGTATCATATACAATTCTGAAAGGGATGCGGGCCGTTTCATACCTTCGGGCTCCCAACAATTGATAACTACGGGTAATGATTTTTGGTGTGAGGATTTTGTGAAAAGTGCGTCAGGATTTTTCCTCGTAGGGAAACGGTTTGCTCCAGAATTAAGAGGTTACATTCCTTTTGTTTCTGACACTCGTCTTCATGAGTATTCAAGAGAAGGTATCGGCCAATTCCGTTCAGTTGTTCCGCTGAATCAGGATCGTACACTTTTTGTTGCTGCCGGCGAACAGGATGACCGTTTTACGTACAAGGGGCTTCTTGAAGTATACCAATCGGATGCACGTGGAGTTTTCCCGAGTGCGCAATC
>CAYSWK010000041.1:0-7323 GCA_964434735.1 Microcaldota archaeon
TTTTTTGTGTTTTTGGTTTTTTTGATTGTAATTTTTTGATATGAGGCTTTTCCTATATTTTTAATCCACCTCTTTCGTTTTTTCATGCTTGAGTATGTTTGCTAGCTGGTCGTAGAATTTTTGGCGTTCTAATTCAAGCGGCAGTGCATATACGGTTGAAACAGAAGGGTCATCAAATACGCGTTCAGTAAGTACGTTTGAATACACGGCAATTTTTTCCTTTGCCTCCTCTGAAAGTTTTTCCTGTTCACGACATATGATAATGTGAGGTTGTATTCCCATGCTTTGCAAAAGCCTTGTTGCGTGCTGGGTTGGTTTTGTCTTAAGCTCCCCGGGGCTCAACGAAGGGACGTATGAAAGCTGAACAATTGCCATATGGTCCTGGTCATAGTACATTTGGCGGATTGCTTCGATAAAGTATGAGTTTTCTAAGTCACCTACTGTCCCGCCGACTTCAATAAGTACGATGTCGGCCTTTTTTTCTTCTGCCAATGTGTTGATCCACTTTTTGATTTCATCGGTAAGATGCGGAACGAACTGGACGTCACGTCCGAGGTATTCCCCTTTTCGTTCCTTTTCGATAATGCGCTGGAATAATTTTCCACCCGTGATTGAAGATCCTTTGTCAACGGATTGGTTGAGGAACCGCTCATAGGTTCCAAAATCCATATCAACTTCGGTGCCGTCATCCAAAACAAACACCTCACCGTGGCGAAACGGGTTCATGGTGCCGCAGTCAACGTTCAAATAGCCGTCAAATTTGACGGGGACAACATTGAACCCTCGTGCTTTGAGGAGTTTTGCGATTGAAGAAGAAAGGATTCCTTTTCCAAGGCCCGACATGATTGATCCGACGATAACGACAAAACGAGTTTTTGAGAGTACCATACGGGACGTTATGTTGAACGAGGGCATATAAATATCTGACGCACAACGACGACGTGCACTTGTTGTTTTTGAACACTCTTGTACACAGAACGAAAGATATGTGTTTAAATCTTGATTTTCAAATTAGGAATTAGGTGTAGTTTATATGATACTGTTAGCCCCAGGGCCCGTTAAGGTCCACCCAGACATTATGAATGCGCAATTGCATGAGATGATCACTCACCGATCGAGTGAATTTACTCTTCTGTATAAGGATATTATTGAACGCCTTAAGGGATATTACCAATGTGCTGAAGCGTATGTCATTACGGGAAGTGGCGCACTCGGTATTGAGGCGCTTATTGTCAATTTGGTTCTTCCAGGCGAAAAGGTGCTTGCGCTCCCTAATGGGGAATTTGGTGATAAGCTTGCTGAAACCTGCGCAATTTATGCAACTACTGAAATTCATAAGATCGATAATGGCGAAGGCTGGACGTTAGAAAAGGCAAAACCCTTTATTGATGCTGCAAAAGCAAACGTACTTGCAATGACGTATAATGAAACAAGTTACGGCGTTCGAAACCACATTAAGGAAATTCTTGCGTATGCAAAATCAAAGGGAATGACTACGATTATCGATGGTGTTTCAGCATGGCCGGGAACCCCATTTAATTTCAAGGAATTCCAAGTTGATGGATTCGTAACTGGAAGCCAAAAGGGAATTGGTGCGCCTCCTGGGATGGCACTGATTGGATTGAGTCCGTTTGCGGTTGAGAAATATTCAAAGCGAGATAAAATTCCTACCTATTATTTGAATTTTAAGCGTCACCAAAAGCAATACCTAAAAGATCAGCAGACTCCCAATACGCCAGCAGTTTCGCTTTTCTTTGCATTGCAAAAGGCATTTGACATCATGGACAAAAACGGCGGCCTTGAGGGGGCAGTTAATCGTCATGCTGAACTTTCAGAGTATGTACGACGCAAAGTTCAGGAATTCGGGTTCAAATTGATTCCTCACAAGGGACATGAAAGCGTAACGGTGGTTGGGTTTTATACTGATTCAAAGGAAAAGGCAAAGATGATCAAGGATCGTTTGTGGAAGGAGTATAAAATCAAGATCGTTGGTTCGCGTGGGGCATATGCCGATACGGGACTACGTATTTCCGTTATGGGCCATGTTACTAAGGATGAGCTTGACATCTGCTTTGCGGCAATGGAGAAGATACTCAAATCTTAATAATACGTCTTTTGACGTATTTCTTTTACACCTTTTACCATAAACATAACCTTTATAAATAAGGTTTGCCTAATTTATTTACTGACAGAGAGATCTTTATGAATATTACTACGCGAAGTCCTCTTGTAAAAGATGCAAAGCAGCCTGAGTGGATGATTAATGTCCAAAGAACAGGCCAAAATCGAGATGCGCTTAACAATGGGCTTAAGAGGTACCTAACTCCTGACGAAGTTTCACGCATTCCTTCTCTTTCAGGCCTTGATGCTGCCCAGCTTAAGAGTGCAGCAGAATCACGACGTATTGCCGCAGTAAGTGTGCTTGCGTCTTTTGATGATTCAGATTTCCCTCCTATGGTTCTTACTCGTGAGGAGCAAGGTGCATTGGGACGGGTGCGTATGCTTGTTGAAGATGGCACGGCTCCGTATGTGAGCGTACAGGATGATGTCCGTTTGCTTAAGGAACGCGTACCTGAAATTTCTCAAAGGCATGCACAATTACGTGATTTTTACGAAGGCATTATGGCTGATAGGAAATATTGCGCACCTGAACAAATTGCACAGGTAAATAGGAGCATTTCGGGTTGTGCAAATTATGAGGAGTTTTACGCGATTGCAGGCTCGCTTGATTATCTTACATCTACTGTTACTTCTCAGAAAACATACGTTAATGAATTGCTTGTAAATTATAAACAAAATCGTGAATTCCTAACTCCTCTTGAGGATGAGCATGCAACTGTTCTTGAGTCAAGAGAATTTCTTGATGCTCGTGCTAGTGAGGCAATGGATCGTTTAGTGCAGGCGCTTGAAGAAGTGCCTTCACGTAAATATGAAGCGCAGCAGCTTGTTGAGGAATATGCACCGTTTGTTGCAGTCATGGATGAGCAGGTACGTTATGCGTATGATACTATCAAAGATATTCGGTTCGCGAATTATTCTGCATTTACTGAACTTGTTTTTGATTTGACAAATGCGCGATCAATGCTTGAGCAGCGTGCTGACCTTGTAACCTCAGTATTGCCTGATGCACGTGCCTATTTCAATTATCTTGATAATGAGGCAAAGGGAATTCTCCTTGCACTTACTCAAAAACCCTGTTTTGATGATGAATATGAGCGACATCTTCGTACTCTTTTAGGAAAAGTTGCTGCGGCAAAGAAAAACTACGCTCAAGCGTTTGCACAACGGAAATGGGAAAATACGTTATGGAGATTGCACACCTCTCTTATAGGCCCCCAGCCAACCGTAACAGGTAATCTTGCATTGTGGTACTCCTTTTCACGTGGTACACAAGAGAGCATTATAGGCATTCTTGATCTTCCAAAGGACGCAACTGCTCAGGAAGTTGTAAACAGGATTTTGCAGTTGTTTGAGGAAGCACGTACTTCTCGCAATATTCGTATTTTTGATGATCTTTCCCTGGTCAATGATATTGCGCGGGAAGAAGGTAATGTACGCGAAACGTTCCTTGATCGTGTTAAGGCGTGGCTTCCAAGCGGCGCATTTATGCGAGGGGTTTTGGTTGGGACATTATCACTCCTTACCATTGCAGGTGTTGCTTCGCTTTACAATTCAGTCAGAAAGATTGATGAAGAAAGGCATGCAAGGCAGCAGGCACAAATGAGCGCACAATTGTCACAAGAAATTGGTGCTCGCTTGGTTACGTTTGGTCGTACCTCTTTTAATGACATGAAAGAAAGCGTACAGTCATTTGGTTCGTCAATCCGTGCAAACACAAATTTCGTATATTCATATGTTACTACTAATTATGCGGATGAACTTGCATTTTTACGGAATATCAAGCAGGACAGAACGGGTTTATATACAAATCATGATTTCCCTGCTATGAGGCTTGTTGGGCACGTGTATTATTGTAGCGATTCGCTTGGCATGAAAATGCCAAAGCCGGGATCACGATTTGCACGTTATGCGGTTCGCGCACCCCCTCCTTCATCAATGGGTGGTTCAGATCCAGTAATTGTAGCATCAATATCGGACACTATTTCTGATGGCACTGCTCAAGGCATTCCAAGTGTAATCGGAAGCAATCCTGTTACAGACCAGGTCAATTCCGATTCAATTTCAAATAATCTTGCGCGTATTGATGAACAACTCGCGGCAGACCTTGCAGCCCAAGCACGGGCACAGCTTAACCGCGGCCCAAGCATGGAACTGTTTGGAGACAAATATTTCATAGACCTTGGTTCACGAGGCGGTGAGGATATAGGTGCCGAGTATGGGCGCTATTTCAGGGAATTGGATGGTAGTTTGGGTACGGAAGTCTACTCCCAACTAGGTAAGTTTAGTAACCATGCCGTCTTGCTTGGAACTGGGGAACTTGAACAGACAATTGACGAGGTTGGGGAGGGTGCGCATACGTCTGTTGAAAAATCAATTAACTCGTTCATCGCAGCACTTGATCGTAATGAACCTACAGATCTGTATCTTGGCAGGGACGGCAAGAACCATGTGCATGTACGTTTTACGCCCGGACGACCCATACGTATAACTACCATGAACACAAGCGGCATGTCAACACAAACAACTACCTTGACGTCTGCACAACTCAAAGCGACTCTCGAAGCCGTTCTTGTTGACCTTGGCAATGAATAATCTCTTTTTATCTTCTTCTTTTCTAATTTATTTTTGTGAATTATATGCATATCGTTATTGCAGACCAGATGGAAGATGAAGTTGTTTCGCAAATCAAAAAGCTTGGAAACGTATCTTACAAGCCAACAGACCTCAATTCTGCACTCAAGGATGCGGACGCATTAATTGTTCGAAGTGCAACAAAAGTAACCAAGGAACTTCTTACCCATGCACCAAAACTTAAACTGGTTGCACGAGGCGGCGTAGGTCTTGACAACGTTGACCAGGTTGCCTGTAAGGAAAGAAATATCAAAGTGCTCAACACGCCAGGCGCATCAACTAATGCTGTTGCAGAACTCGCATTGGGTGTCATGATTTCACTTCTTAGAAACGTTGCAAAGGCACACCACCAGCTGAAGAACAAGGTGTGGGACAAAAAATCACTCACCGGCCAGGAAATTGCAGGGAAAACACTTGGTGTTATCGGCTTTGGAAGAATCGGCGCAAGCTTTGCGCAGAAGGCGCACGCGCTTGGGATGCACATTCTTGCGTATGATCCAAACCCGCGTCAAACGCCTGGCGTTTCGTTCGTTTCACTTGATGAATTGTTTTCAAAATCAGATGTTATTTCGCTTCATACGGTTTTGGTTCCTGCAACGCGTCACATGCTCAATAAGGAAAGCATTTCAAAGATGAAAAAAGGCGCATACGTCATTAATCTTGCACGTGGCGAGCTCATTGATGAGGAAGCCCTTTTTGAAGCGCTTAAATCAGGGCATTTAGGTGGTGCTGCACTTGATGTTTATTCACAGGAGCCTTATTCAGGGAAATTGCTTGAATTGGAGAATGTTTGTTTGACTCCGCATATCGGAGCCGCAACTAAGGAAGCACAAGGAAGAATCGGTGCGGAGCTTGTCGATATTTTGAGGAAGGAGTTACAATAAATTTAGTGACGTTTCTTTTTATTCCCTTTTTATGTATGTTTTTCTTATGCTGAACCGTTCTATCGTGAGGGGTCTTCAGGCCCGTCAGGGTCTTAAGCAGCAAGACCTACTTGGTGAGCCCCATTTTCGCCTTGTTCGTGCGGATGAGCCTCCTGCTCTTTTAGTTGGTAGTGATGCAGATGCGCTTATTTTATTTGCATTTATGCAGCTCAAGCGCGCATTTGAGGAAAAAGGCCTTCCCGTTCCGTACATCGGATTTGACCCTAACACGCCTCTTTTTGGCGGGCTTCCCGTAGATCGTTTTATGGTGCTTCGGCAGGGCTCTTCTCTTGGAGATGCACTTAAAACTGAAGGAGGATTTTCACAAGTAGGCATTATTCTTCGTCCCCAATCAACTGAAGCCGAGCCATTGTTTCTTGAGGTTCTTGGACGTGCACTTCCCACCGGCCTGCCGCCTATTGAAACTCTTTAACTTATTTAAGGAAAACATATTTGAAGAGAATGAGGATGATTATTCCTATGATAAAAAGGCCTACAAAATAGGGCCAATAGTGGTAGGGTAGGCTTCCTTGCGCGGGTTGCGGAACGGTTTTTGCTTTTTCAAACGATTTTGAATACACGAATATCCCTAGCAGCAGTCCTCCAATTATGAGGACAACTCCGACGCCAATTGCAATCAAAAGTATTTTATCGATATCCATGTGTCATCCCTCTTTTTCTGCAAAATCCTTCATCATTTTTCCCTTAGGAAGCGCAACGCCAAGCGGTGAGCGCACAGGCATTTGTGCCTTTTCTGCAACTTCGCTTAAACCAACAGGAGTGATATTTTTTTTCGTAACAAGCGTTGCAACTGTTCCGTGTGCGGTTTTCTCTTGTGTAACTTCAAACGTAACAATTTGACGTACGCCCGCAATAACGAGGTGAAGCTCAATTGATTTTTGCTTTAGTATTTCTTCTCGATGAGGAATGTGCATGGGGTTCCCTTGGTGATTGTTACTGTTTCTTGAGGATTGATGCGCGTGATGTATATGCCGTCAGTAATAATATCATTGGTGCGGTCTGCAGATAATACTATCTGAGTTGTTCCAGGTACAATTCGTGGCGTAAATCTTCTCATATATGCACAAATAGGAACAAGCTGTATTTTGGTGCTTTTAGGAGACATTATTTTCCCGCCTGCAGAGTACGCATAGGCAGATGAGCCGTTTGGCGTTGAGACAATCATGCCGTCCCCTTCAAAGTCGAATGTTTCTTCACCGTATGATCCGAATATCCTGATGACGCGGTAATCATGGGTGTGGATAACGCAATCGTTCAAAGCCTGATATGTTTTATTTCCCACTTTGATGTTAAGCGTGATTCTTTTTTGGATTTTTCCTTCTTGCAATAATTCAAGGAGATTGTCCTTCCAATTATCATTTCGTAATGAGCAGAAGTAGCTTGTTGAGCTTCCTATCCCAACAACAACTCCTTCAAGGTCATGTTTGTGGTTTGCATAGAGGATGGTTCCGTCTCCGCCTATGCAGATGGTTAGATCTGCTGAACGTTTTGAGTTTCGAGTTTTGAATTTTGTCCTTCCCACCACTCCATACTCATTGGCAACAAGGTATTCCTCAACCTCCTCCTTGGTCTTTTGCGCCCATTCCTTCTTGGGGTTTGCGATGACTTTTATTGTTGAAATTTCCAT
>CAYSWK010000042.1:0-6903 GCA_964434735.1 Microcaldota archaeon
GGTCAACCGACAGGAACGGAGTTCTTGAAGTTCCTCTTTCTGAATTGGAATTCGGTTCCTATGAAGCAGTTATCCGGGTTCGTGGCCATGCCCCTGTTACTGAGGAATTTGAATACACGCAACCGGTTCAACCTGGTCCACTTGTATCTACTGTGCAGTGGGATTGCACTCAAAACCTTCTTTCAGTCGTAGTTACTTCAGATGGGGCAGCCGTTGAAGATGCAGAAGTTGCAATTCTTGATTCCTTAGGCGGCATTTCAGTTCAATTTACTGATGCACAAGGACGTGCAACCTTTTCCTCATTCATGGGTTCACCAACGACTTACACCGTTTCAAAAGAAGGATTTGAGATGATTGAGGGCGTTGTCGTTGCAAATTCATGTTATACGTATGAAATCCTTCCCGTATGTCAAGATTATGGTTCAGGCATTAAAGTGAGAGTTACTACTGTTGAAGACGAAGGTGTTGAGGGTGCGTTAGTTACGTTAACTCCGCGATACGTATTGACTGGGAATAAGAAAAAGGATGCAGAATTGTTAAAATCAGTGGGTTATGCAACCGTCTCCATGCCAACAGATGATGATGGAGATGCCCTTTTCAGTTATTTGCCGAATAATCCTCAGGAACAAACCGGCGATTCAAAGGACATGTTAATCACTTTTAATAATTATCAAGCAACTGCAATTGTTGTTCCTTCTGAAATCATTCGTCAACAATGTACAAAACGGATTTCTTATCTTGCAAAAGTTGATTGTCCTGCACGTACTGCCCAGATAACTTTAAAGGATTCAAAAACAGACCAAGGGGTTCCATATGCCACTGTTACTTTAGCAGGTCAAACCTCCTACACGGATTCCCAAGGTGTTGCATTATTTAGTATCGATCAGTTTGCTGAACCGTATGTTTTGGAAGCATCAACGTACGGATATGCCTCTCTTAAAATTGAGGCGACTAGACTTCCATCAGCCCTTCGTTCTTGTATCTCAGAAGTATTTGAATATGACTTTGGTGTTCCTTTAGAAGATACTCCTCTTGGAGAGGAACCTCTTCCTGTAGAAGAATGCACTGATTATCAAGTTACGTTCCCTAATGAAGTTCCAGTTGGTGGAGAGGTATCATTTGAAGTTTCGTGTGACAATGCCCCTGTAGCATCAGGATCTATTTCTGTTCGTTCAGAAGACGGAGTATCAATAAAGACACTTTCGGTAGTAAATGGAATTGCAAAAGGGACGTTTACGGTTGGCACGTATAATGTAAGTTATGTTCAGTTGAATAAGGTTCAATCTGCAGGTTCACTTAAAGTTGGGGCATTAAAGAACGTTTCAAAAGACAATTCATGGGATGCTTATTTGTTACCAGCAGTCTTTTTGTTGGTCCTTTTGCTTATTTTGGCAGCACTTTACTTGCATTTTACCAATAATAAGAATAAGGGCAAGAAGTAATTTTTTCTTTTTATTCCAAAATTCGGTTGACCATTTCACGGGCATTAAAGGGGTGCAGGTCTTCATATTTTTGTCCGGTTCCTACAAAAAGAATTGGGACACCAGTCGCTTCTTTTATTGAAAGTACCGTCCCACCTTTGGGGTCACAGTCTATTTTTGTAAGGATAACTCCGTCAAGCCCGATTTCTTCCTTGAACGTTCGTACTTGATCCATAATCGCGTTGCCGGCTAGGGATTCCCCGACATATACTTTCAAATCTGGTTTGATGACGCGTTCCATTTTCTTGAGTTCGTTCATGAGGTTCGTGTTGGTATCCTGTCTTCCTGCAGTATCGATGAGAATTACGTTTATCCCATGTGCTTTTGCGTATTGTACTGCGTCAAAAGCAACGGCAGTCGGGTCTGCACCGTACGGTCGTTTTATTATCGGTACGTTAAGACGTTTGGCGTGAACATCCAGTTGTTCAATTGCTGCAGCACGGAACGTGTCGCTTGCGGCAAAGCACACCTTTTTTCCTTGGGAGATAAATCGGTGTGCAAGTTTTGCCATGGTGGTTGTTTTGCCTGCGCCGTTTATTCCGCACACCATGATGGTGAGGGGTGTTTTTTCAAATAATGAAAATACGGTGGAAGTATCCGATTCCATTATCGAGACAAGCGTGTTTTGTATTTCTTCCTTTATTTCCGTTTCAATATTACCTCGCTTGACTTTTTTACCTACCAAACCTGTTTTGAGCCTTTTTATGATTGTATCTGCAACTTCAAGTGAGACATCGCTTTCAAGCAATTCAAGTTCAAGGGTATCAAGCAATTCCTTTACGTCTTGTTCGCGTATCTCCACAACGCCAGTTATGAAGCTTGTTATCGCACTTCCAATTCCCTGTTTTACTTTCTTTTCGCCTTTTTCTTGAGCTATTTCGATATCTTTAGCAGGAATTTCATCGCTTATGCGCATTGTTTCCTTTGGTTTTGAGTCTTGGGTTGCGGGCCTTGTTTCTTGCACTGCAGGTTTTGGTGTCGGCTTTGTTTGCAGTACTATAGGTTTTGATACGGGTTTTATGTTTTGTGTTGTAGATTTTACTTCTTGTACTCCCGGTTTTGTAATTACCGTTTTAACTGGTTCTTGCGATACTTTTGCTTGAGGTTTTACAACTTCTTTTTGAGGATGAATTGTTTCTTTTGGTTTTGTTACTGGTTTTTCTGCTGTCGGGATTGATTTAGGTAAAGTGACCGGTTCCTCTTTTGGTTTTTCCGTTTCTTTTTGTACGATGCGTTTAGGTTCCTCTATTTTTTCATGAGGCGGCGTAGTTACGGTTTTTTGAAGGGGGTTGGTTATTTGTTCAGGAATTTCAACAGGTTTTTTTATTTCCTGTTTTGGTTCTTGAGGAGTCTCGCCTTCTTTTTTGGTAAGGCCTGAAATAAAGGAGCCAATCTTCTTTTTGAGAAGATCAAACATAATAATCAGAAGTAGTCTTCACGGATATTGTCATTGACTTTTTTGTTTGCCATCCGTTGGGTTTGCAACTGCGAAAGAAGCATCTGTGCCTCACGCAATTTATCATAGATTTTCATTGTTTCAGCATTGAGCTTGTCGACTGCATTTTTAGTTGCATCAATTCGCTTGCTCAATACTTCCTTGGCTGCTTTTCGGTCCATTTCCACTAGGTAGTTTGCACCAACAGGCACAAGAATGTCCGTTTGTGAAATGGTTGCCTTGATGAATGCGCCTCCTCCGATGGGGATGAGTGATTCATTTTCAACGAGCGAGTCCGCTGTTTTTTCCGCATTGACTAAATCAAGGTTGGTAAGCGACATCCGGTCTATCTCCTTTTGGAGCATGCGAAGCTGTTCTTGGTAGACTCGCGCTTCATAATTTACCTGCTCAAAAGATTTTTGTGCCGGAGGTGCTTGTGTTGCCATGTTAACCCTTTTTTACTGAAGTAATCTTTATCTTTGTCCTTTGCAATCCGTTGTTTGAACCAAAGAGTGCATATACCTTATCCTTTGCCATTGCTTCACTTTGGGCATCTACTTCCTTAATAAATGGACGTGGAACTTCTTCAAGGCGGATGGATCCTTCAACAATAAATTTTGTCATATTCTAACCTCTTTTTTTGTCATTTAGTACCTTAATTCAGACGTTATATAAACCCAAGCGCTTGTTCAACTTTTCCTTGTTCAAACGCAGTCGTTGCTTCTCCAACAACATATCCTTTGCTATTTGCAACCATTCCGAATCCGATGAACCCGACACCCGTGTTAAGTGTGCCTCGGTCTCCTTTTACCTTAAGGATGGATTCAAGCATTTTCACATCTTCTTCCAATGCCTTGTAATGCACAAGGAATCCCTTGTTTGTTGCAATGCAGGCACTGCCAGGCGTCTGGAACTCATAGATGGGGTGGGAGACAATTTCGATTCCAAGCACATCCGAAAGCCGCGTTATTTCGCTTCGTTCCATGCGCTCTGTTGCAACACCTCCCTTGTCATTAAGGCAAAAGAGGTTGCCGCAGGCGTTGTGGGGGTCCTTTACCAGATGCACATTAAGCCCTTCTTTTTTGAGTGCCTGGACTTCTTCCTCTTGCGCAATTGAGGGAAGTATTATGCCATTGTTGTTCATGGCAACATACATCCCCAGGATGTTGGTCGAAGCAATGAATGATTTTATGGTTCGTACGCCAAGACTTTCAGCAATCGCCATTTCAAACTTTTCCGGAGCATCCGGAGGAATGATTGCCACTGAGTCATTGGCCCGTGCAAACATCCCGATCCAGGGATTTCCGAAATAGCTTGTTTTTTTCATGGCGGTTCACTGTTTATTTTTTTGCTTCCTTTGGATGCTCTTTTTTCTCAGCTGCCCGTTCTTCTTTTTTTGCCTCTTTTGCATGGGTTGCAGGAGCTTCCTTCTTTTGTTCCTTTGGAGCTTCTTTCTTGTCTTCCTTGGGTGCGCTTTCCTTTGGCGTTTCCTTTTTGGTTTCCTTTGCAGGAATCTTTTCATCAATAAGGTATGCCTTTGCAACTTCGCCTTCCTTTACTACGCGAACCTTTATTTTGCGTGGAGGCTTTTGCATTGAGTGTGCCCAAATGCAGTCATTGACTGCGGGTGAAAGCAACACATCGTCGGTTTTGGTGTGCCTTACTAGGAACTTTCGCAACACCTTGACTGCACGTATTGCCCTTTTGGTGCGAAGGGTCTCATATGCATCTGTAAGGTTTACTGTGTAAATACGTTCTTCCATATCATCATTCCTCGTTTGGTAATCTGAGCTTTTCAGTTCTCCAGTTTCTTCGTGAACCCTGGACTACTTTTCGCTTGGTTCGTATCGTGACAAAGACAGGTACTCTTCCTCGGTTAAGCCTGTCTGCTTTGACGAGCCTTTGTTTCTTCTTTTGAGTCTTTTTCATACCATCACTTTCTATCAAATGTTATTTTTGTTTTGTGTTCCGCCTGGCTTTTGATTCGCATCAAAATTGCGACCACTTCGTCTTCAGTGAGTTTTCGTCCTGCACGTTTGAATAGGGAGATGCTCACCTGTGCTGCTTGCGAGAACAACGATGCGTTTGATATACGAACATTCATGATGCGTTCATATGCTTTTTCATCGAGCACTGTTCGCAGCGCCATTTTGAGTTTTTGTTCCTCATCCTTTGCCGCTTCCATTCTTGCACGACGTTCGTTTCGCATTTGTTCTTCGCTTTGGTCGCCAGACTCACCCATGAGTATCCTCTATGCCGTTTTTGTGATCTCCTTTGCTGCACCGTCAAGAAGTTGTCTTCCTTTGGCAGTCAATTCACGGCCTTTTCCTTTGGGGCCTTTCTTGAGCATTCCGTGCTTTTCAAGCGTCTGAAGTGCCTTTCTGATGGTGCTTCCACCGGCCATTTTGTGCTTGCTTGGACGAACTCCTCGGTCCTTTGCGCCACCATAGTGCCTTCGAAGGCGGTTGGTGCCAACAAGGGTGTTTGCGTATGCCTGTCTAAGGATTGATGCACACCTAATGTACCAGAAATTTGCGTTTTCCGGAGGTCGGTCTGCATGAGCCCCTGACTTTACGAACCCTACGAATGCGGGTTTTTCAATGTTCATTTCTTCAAGTTTCTGCGCTGCCTTTGAAATTAAGAGGCGCGGGTCGATATCGAGTGCACTTACCAATATATCACCTTATTGTAATTTTTCATTACTAGTATATTTTGCTCTTTTTAAAAGCGTAGCTCGCTTCGGGCAGAATGAGACTATCTCAATGTCAGTCGTGCAGGATGCAACTCAAGCACTTCCAACTCCTCTAAATCTAGAATTATATTATAGGTGTTGGTTTTTAAACGTATTTTTAAGCCGTTCTTTCCTCTTTTTTAATCTTTTTATCAAATTAGGTTACGTGGACCTTACCCCTTTGTGCGCAAGCGCGATCCTCCTTTTCTCGGTTGTTCTCATTGCAGTAGTGCTTGGAGCACTCAACCTTTTTTCTCGTAATCAGTCCCATGCACAACAAGTAACGGGGGAATATTCACTTTCAAGCCTTATTTTTCCTTACAAAAAGGAATTGGGCTGGAATAATGTGTGGCTTGTGCTTTTTTCACCGTATGTTTGGGTTTTTGAACTCCTTGCAATCTGCCTTCTTGCGCTTTTGTATTTTTTTATCGTAATCGAATCAACTGCGACGCTTTCCTTGGAAAGTATTCTTCTTGCTTTTGTTGCATCCGGGGCCATTGCGCTTGCCATGTCATTGGCATGTCTTGCGTTGGTATGGTATTTTGACGTGCGTGAACGCGAACCGTTGCACATTGTTTTTTCCTTTTTCCTGTGGGGCGGCACTGCCGGTTTTATTGCCGGAATCCTCAATGAACTTTTTTCTTATTTTGGAGGGTCTGGGGCCGAAATTATCCTCATTGTCCTTTTTGCGCCTTTCTTTGAAGAACTCATCAAGGGATTTGCCCTTTTAGTAACCCAGTTTCATCATGAGTGGGACCAACGGCTCGATGGGCTTATCTACGGTTTCTTTATTGGCTGTGGGTTTGCATTTATTGAAAATTGGGGCTACTTTTCAATGTATTCCCCAGGAAATGAAGGCCTTTTTGCCTGGCTTTTACTTGTTGTGATTCGTACCGGGATGTCAGGGGTTATGCATGGGATTATGACTGGAACAACCGGAGCAGTTATCAGTTTTATCAATTTTAGAAAGTTCCCAAAATTCATTACTCTTTTTGCATTTATTCCGGCAGTTGTTCTTCACGTCCTATTCAATGGGATTACAACGCTTCCTAATTTTCTAGCGTTGTGTACTTTTCCGTATTATGCAGGCGTGCTTATTCTTTTCATTGGTCTTTATGTATATCTAAAAAAGCTGGATGAAAAACAACCTCTTTAAAGTGTACCTGCTATTTTCTCCCTATATGAAAACGCTTTTTCCTGGTATTTTTGAAATGAATGGATTTCTTGCAACTCAAAACCTTGTGCCCGGGCATACA
>CAYSWK010000043.1:0-6425 GCA_964434735.1 Microcaldota archaeon
CTTGATGCGGTGCAAGCCTTTGATAGGTTGCGCAAGAAACGCCCGTTGCGTATTCGGATGGAAGATTAAGGGGTTTAACCGTCACTAAGACCGTCGGATGAGCAGGTTTTTGATCGCTTGGGCCAACCCCGCGTGTAATTTGAATGCGTGCAACACCATCACGGATGGCATTTCTTCGAACCAAATCCGCAATTATAGAATTAAAATCCGTATATTGAAGGGGAATGTCGATTGTGTTGCACCCTTGCATAAGGCGCGAAACATGAGGGTCAAGAAGAAAAGGTTTTCCGTTGTAAACGCGTAACGTTTCAAAAACAGAATACGCATGAGTAAAACCCTGGTCATAGACTGAAATGCTCGCATCAGTGTCCTTTTTTATTAAGCCGTTGAGGTATACGTACATTTGAAATCCCTAATGATTCAAGTTGCGATGCTGCCTTGTGGAGCGTCTCCTCGTACTCAAAATCTGAAGTGGAATCATAAACAACTCCGCCGCCAACCCGCAATTTGATAGTATTGTTCCTACACACCATCGTGCGAATAAGGATATTAAAATCAATGTCCTTGCCCCATGAAATATACCCTACACTTCCATAAAAATATCCCCGGGAATTTTGTTCAAGTGAATCGATGATTTCCATCGTGCGTTTTTTAGGACATCCGGTTATGGTTCCCCCGGGGAAAAAAGACCTGATGACGTCTGGTATTGACGCAGAATCAGATTTTTCACCCGCAACGTTTGAAACTAAATGCTGAACGCGAGCGTATTTTTCGACAATTCTATTCTCATCAACGTGAACGGAACCTACTCTTGACACTTTGCCAGCATCATTTCGGATAAGGTCAAGAAGCATCAGGTGCTCTGCATTTTCCTTTACGCTTGCATGTAATTCTTTTTCTAAACGCATATCCTCTTTTGCGGTTTTTCCCCGTGAACGCGTTCCGGCAATCGGCCTTGATTCCAGTTTCCAGCATCCGGCATCCTGTTTGCATGAAACAAGTCGTTCAGGCGAAGATGAAATGATTGTTCCGCTTGGAGTTGGCACATAACAGGCCTGAGGTGCGGGATTGATCAATGCAAGTTTCTCATATATTGCAAACGCATCACCTTTAAACGAAAAAGAAAATTCATGGGAAAAATTCACCTGGTACGTTTCCCCGTCAAAAATTGCGGATTTTATTCTTGAAAATGATTTTTGGTATTCTTTTTTTGATGGAGAAAAAAGAGGTTTCGGATCAACTAAATATGAAAAACGTGGCGGTTTTTTATGAATACATGATTTTATTTTTTCGATAAATGAATCGTCGCCAAACGCATAACATGAAGAGGTTTTATGGTCAAAAACAATGACGTTTTCACTGATGAGAAAATAAAGGGAAAACGCATCATGCCTTGATTTTATTCCCTGGAATGAAAGGCCAACATCATAAGGTATGACACCTACGGCGCCTCCTGAAAAAAACGGATACGGACTTTGCATAGGGGGAGCATAAGAATCAACGATTTCGATTAATTTTTCCAATGACGTCCCGTTGAACGTTTCAATTGGCTTTGAAACGATGTATGAATAACGATCAACCCGGTTGCCAAAAAAAAGCGTACGCGGATGGGAAATCGCTGCGTCACTTGATGAACTGTGCAAAAGAATGCTTTCGGGAAATTCAAGTTTTATTAATTTATAAAAAAGAAGCGGAGATACAAAAGGAAGCCTTTGCATAATGCAATGTTAGACTGATGCACATTAAAATATGATCATACTCTAGGGAGACTATCGCACAATAGGTACAACCAAAAGCCAGCTTTAAGAAAAACAATGAAATAGGCTTTCCCAATCGGCAAAAAGAAATTCTTTGCGCTCAGTTTCAAAAAAGAACCAATATAAACTGTTAGGTACAGTACTAATATAGGTTCAATTCCTCGCAAGAGGTTTTGGATTAAATATATATAGAGGTATAAATATGGATAATAGAGGCGGAAGAGGCGGCGGATTCGGGGCAGACAGACCAATGTTCGATGCAACATGCAGCGACTGTGGCCAAACATGTCAGGTTCCATTCGAGCCAAAAGCAGGCAGACCAGTATACTGCAGAAACTGCTACAAAAACCACAAGAAATTCTAATTATAATTTAACCAATTAATTAGATTATGAATTTCCTTTTTTTATTTTTTATATAATTACGATCCTTATTCTATCTAACAATCCCAAGCAACACACTAGATTTTTTGATGCCCATAGTTTTAAAAATAGTTATAATAAATAGATAATAATGACAAATACTCTTAGACAGGGAACGGTTACTAGATGTATAGATACTGCAAAAACAAAAATGCGCACACTTGCATTAATTGCAAGCAGCGCTGTTCTCACTTCAGGATGTATCGCAAATCCCGTTGGAAAAGACTTGGATTTTGACGCACAGGTTGACGGAGGCCACTTTTTCAATGTTCCAAGACAAGATGCACGTTTACAAGTGCCCGATATGGGTACAAAACCTGACGCGCGTATAAACGCACAGGATGCAAAACAGGAAATGACAGATGGCGAAGTTGATGCCTCTGAAAAAGATGCACAAGTTCCATTTGTAAAACCTGACGCACGAACCTTGCAAGACGCAAAAATTGCTGATGCAGAACAGGATGCTGAAAACGCGCCGGATGCCGAGGTTGATGCTAGAAACCCAGACGCTGAACTTCAAGATGCAACACCATCTCCACAGGACGCAAGATTTTCAACTGGAGAATTACCCGATATTGCCATGAAAGATGCAGAACTCGATCAAGAAACTCCTGATTCCGCAAGCCCCGATGCAATGCCTATGGATGCACAGGTTGATCAGGAAGTAGATGCAGCTGAACTTGTTTGTGAACCTGTCCCGCCCATAGTATGTAATGAAACCGACTTGCAAATTCCTGAAGGAAGCGAAGGCGGACAGTACGCAATTTATGATACCTATGACGGCAACGAATACGAGCTCTTCGTCTCCCAATTCTTTGGTTTTGGAGTAGTTGAAACTCCAAACGGATCCAGTGACGGGTATGTTTACGAATATGAGTTCAACCCGCCTTTACGATTCTGCTCAATGGGTGGAGATGCGTGCGATAGCGTAGATCGGATAGAAAACCACCATATTTTGCTTCCAAGTCCATTTGGGCCAATGATACTGTATGATCTTGACAATACGGGAATGAAACTTTACAAAACACCTGGATCGGGACGCATCAATGCTGGAGAAAGTCTTTTTTACGCAAATGGAAAGCAAGTACGCTTGGATCGAATTGAAAACCGAGATGGAGAGCCACGTGCAATCGTTTCTTTACTTGACGAACATCAACAACTAGTAGGTATGCATCCTTTAGGCATAGGCAGCATACGTACGATTGCAGGAGGCTGCTTTGGAGATATCCGATTATATGTCTCAAGTATTGCACCCGATTATGAAGTTGGGGCTCAATGGGCATATGTTGCAATCATAACAAAAACACTTGAAATGACAACAAATAGGATTTTGACAAACGAAGCTACTTGGCCAGATGGATGGACTGTATCAACGCTTTCAGACGGCGTTTCATTGACCCGCTTAAGGCTCCAATACGAAACTGCAGTGGCACCATTCACGCCCGGTCAAATTTTCGACTGTCAATAATTTTCTTTTTTTTCCTGCCCTTTTTCATACACATTTCTTTAAATAATCCTAAAAGCTAAATCAATCCATGGATGAAGTCCGAGCACAGCTCATGCGTAACGAATCGCTTACTATTCACCAGTCAGAAGAACTTTTTGATTCGATCTTCCTACAAAAAATAAATCCTGCCCTGACAAAGGATATTCTTGTTTCACTTTCAAAAAAAGGCGAAACAAAAGACGAAATTCTTGGCGCACTTAAAAGCCTGGAAAAGCACATGATCGCAATTAACACACCTGATAACGCAATAGACGTGTGCGGAACGGGAGGAGATGGAACGCACACCTTTAACATTTCAACCGCAACAGCATTCCTTGCACATGGCGCAGGGGCAACCATAGCAAAGCACGGAAACAAAGGAGTTTCAAGTAAAAGCGGGTCTTCCGATGTTTTAGAAGAGTTAAATATACGAACAAACCTCACTCCAAAACAGGTTGAGGAATGCATCGCACAAACCGGATTAGGATTCATGTTTGCCCCCAACCACCACCCTATCCTCAAAATAGTTGCACCATTGCGCAAGGAAATCGGCAAGAAAACAATCTTCAACCTCCTTGGGCCATTAGCAAACCCTGCAAGAATAAAAAGGCAATTGATTGGAGTTTATGATCCAAAATATCTTCAGATTTTTGCTGAAGTATTAAAGGCAAGGGGTGCAAAGCACGCACTTATCGTAAACAACAACGGATGTGATGAAATACTCCTTAAAGGAAAAACAAATGTATGTGAGTTAAAAGATGGGGAAATCAAAGAATATGCCCTCACAGCAAAGGAGTTTGGCCTTGATGAGCATTCACTTGACGAATTAATTGTTTCGAGCCCCAAGGAAAGCGCGGCTAAAATACGGGACATCATGGAATTACGGGAAACACCTGCACGTGATGTAGTACTGGCAAATACTGCAGCTGCATTACTAATTGCAGGAATTGCAAAAGACTTCAAAGACGGAATTCAAAAAACAATCGAATCAATAGAAGAAAATAAGGCATACGAGAAGTATTTTGAAGTGGTTGAATTTACTAATTCAGTGATGTAACATGGTAAAGGTTCAAATCTGTGGAGTTACTTCGGTTGAGGATGCAAAAAAAGCAGTTTATTACGGAGCAGATGCAATAGGAGTAGTAGTCGAAGATCCTTCGCTTCGATGCGTTGACCTGGTTACTGCAAAAATAATATTTGAATCGCTCCCTCCGCTCATATATGGCGTCTTACTAACGCGTTCAACCGATATCCCAATAATTCAACGTGCAATAAATACGTGCAAACCCCACGCCATCCAGATCGGGTGTGGAATAGATATTAGCAAATTACAGTTTAAAGGTAAAATTATTCGAGTGATACCCATCCCTCACGATGCAGATTTACTTCATATTAATCAAGCAATTGAGCTTATTGAGCAAAACTCGGGCGATGCATATTGCTTAGATACGCATGTTGAGGGAAAATTGGGCGGACTTGGAATCATGCATGATTTAGAGATAAGCGCTGTATTGGCCCGCAAATGCCACAAACCAATCATATTGGCAGGAGGATTAAATCCGGATAATGTCACCCAAGCCATACTCAAGGTTCGACCGTTTGCGGTGGATGTTTCAAGCGGAGTTGAAGTAGTCAAAGGAAAAAAGGATCCGTTAAAACTGAAAAAATTCATAGAAAATGCTCAAATTGAGCCTGAAAAAAATTAGGAATTATCAGTCGCACAAAACAAGTAGATTTTTTTGGCATCATAGTTGTAAACAAGCACACTAACGCACAAGGTACCCGTAAACCATTTGGACCACGCGGCAGCAGATACAAAATAACTCGGCTGACGAGTTATGAACCCTGATGAAATGGATTCAACAAACGCTGCCGTAATTTCATACGCACTATCCTTGTCAACAAGCCGTTGCGATTCGCCGCCACGAGTTATCTTATCGACAAGAAAACTTGAGGCCTGGCGGATATCTGCACCTGCAATCGTCTTGATCTGATCATGAAGTATGCCGCGCAATTCAGGAATTTTTTGAGCAAGTTGTTCTAGATCATCCTCAACATTAGTACGGCTTCCGTCAAATTCAAAGCACTCAAGGACAAATTTCCCATTTGAGTATATTTTTTTGAAGAGGTCAAGAAATTCGGATATGTCCTTCGTTTTTGATGTTTTCAATTGTTTTCCAATCATGAGATCACTTGATAAGTATACTCTCTGTGAAGGGAAGTTGTTTTATTGCTTCTATTGCACGTGTTTTGAGCTTTCCGTCAATGACGATAGTTAAAACGGGATCTGGAAAGAGGTCGGGGTCGTCGCTTACGATCTGACGTATGACTACTTTTTCATCAGCAAGAATTTTGGTAACTGCAGAAACGATACCATGTCCTTTGGGATTTGCACGAACAACAATTGAATCAAAACCCAATTCTCGCGCGGCGTTGCCAAGATACGTCCGGGGTTCAAGGTAATAAAAAATAGCAAGCAATTTATCATCGTGCGCAATTTCTTTTGCAGTCTGGATAACTACGCGCCGGTCAATATCCAAAGCACGCGCGATTTTTGCAGGGGCAAGCTCTATCGCACCAAGGAAAATATTCCCTTTTTGATCAACTCGGATTCCTTTTTTCAAAAATTCGGTTGCAACCAGTCTTCGTCCGTGCGCACGAGAAAAGAATTCTTCTAAAATATCGAGCATGTACTAAAAAAGACAAGCAGATTTAAAAAAATAAGGAGAATATATCATTTTTATTCTTTTTGTATCACAAT
>CAYSWK010000044.1:0-6394 GCA_964434735.1 Microcaldota archaeon
CCTTCAACGGTTGGAGAAGAACCCGTAATAGTTTCCTGGTAAACAACCAAGGGAGGCGAAGTGACAATATCAACCTTCTTTTCATTCTTAATTTTGTATTCAATGATTTCAAGGTGGAGTTCGCCCATTCCCGAAACAAGGTGTTCGCCAGTTTCCTGGTTAAGCTCAACACGCAAGGTTGCATCCTCTTTTGAAATGCTTCTTAATGCATCGATGAGCTTTGCAAGGTCTTTGGTGTCCTTTGCCTCGATTGACTTGGTAATAACTGGTTCTGAGTAGTGCTTAATCTGCTCGAACGGCTCACAAATTTGTGAAGAAACAGTTTCACCGATGAATACGTCCTTCAAACCGCAAATTGCGCCGATGTTGCCCGCAACCAAGTGGTCTGCAGGGACACGGTCGGGGCCCATGTAGACGCCAACTTGCTGGACTTTGTAAAATTGCTTCTTTGATGCAACGTAAATCTGGTCGCCTTTGAAAACAGTTCCTGAGAACATACGAACAACGGCAACTTCACCTGCGTGCTCATCATGCACGATACCAAAACAAACACCAACTGCAGGTGCCTTCGGGTCGCATGCAAGCATGCTCTTTCCTTGGTCGGTTGTTAAATCACCATTTTTCCAAAGGACAGGAATACGCATAGGTTGTGCGACTTTGGGATTTGGCAAGTTCTTGATGATCATCTGCAAAAGAACTTCATCCAAAGGCGATTTTTCAACCAAGTATTTGTGGTCACCTGAAACACACTTGTCATAAATAGTCTTGAAGTTGATGTCAAAGCGCTGCATCGAGTCGATGGATACTGCCCATTTGTTGAATGCGGTTCCGAATGCAACGTTTCCTTTTGCAACGCCGATCATCCACTGTGCCTTGAGGTCATCGGGTGCGCTTCCTGCGATAATTTTGTTGACTGATTCAATGACCTTCATGAACTTTTCCTGCATGCCTTGGGCATCCAATTTAAGTTCGTTGATCAAACGGTCGATTTTATTGATGAAAAGGACGGGGCGTGCACGTTCCTTCAATGCCAAACGAAGGTTGGTTTCCGTTTGAGGCATGACACCTTCAACTGCGTCTACGACCAATACAACGCCGTCAACTGCGCGCATGGCACGGGTTACGTGACCACCAAAATCAACGTGTCCTGGCGTGTCAATCAAATTGATTAAGTAGTCTTTTCCATTGAATTGGAAACCAAGTGAAATGTTTGCCGACTTGATAGTGATACCACGGGCTTGTTCTTGTGCATCAAAATCCGTCCACCTTTGCTCACCTGCAAGTTCCTTGTTGATAAGGCCTGCACGTGCAATGAGTGAGTCGGTAAGCGTGGTCTTGCCGTGGTCGACGTGAGCGACGATGGCGACGTTCCTTACGTTCTCGATGGTGTCCATCAATTTCTGTACTTCTTCAACGACTACTTCCTTTCGTACCATTATTTCACCTAAGTAAACAGTTTTTGCATTCTCATAAAACCTGAATAACTCTACGAGAATTATAAGGTTGAATTTAGACGGAAATATATATAAAGACTTCCAGAAAAGATGCAAAAGGAATCCAAAATTAATTAATTAATTAATCGGGCTAAAAAAACATAAAACGAGATTATTTAGTGGTAAATGGTGTCTTTTTAAATAGAATTGAGGCTAATACTCTTGTGCGAATGCTCTTTTCAAGAAAAATCAAAGTGCCTCCTGAAAAGGTACGAACATTACAAGCAAGGCTAGCTGCTGCCAAAGACGTGCATGACCGAGTAAAAATTCTTGCAAATGAAGCGGGCCTTGAAACCCCTAACGTGCGAGAAGCAGGAAACGTTAATTTAATTGCATATGCTGAGCCATATGATTATGGAGGGTATGACAAGGACGATGGCTCAAGAGGAAGAATTTGCATTTCTGATACGTTTGAAAAATTATCTCGTTCAGTTCAAGACGCCATTCTTGCACATGAACTCGGGCATTTGACTCCCGTAAACCGTTGGATGGTGAAAATCCAAACTGCATTGCGAATCTGCTCGTGTGGATTTTTTGCAAGCGGATGTATGACGCCGACAGAATCAATAGGCGTATTTGGAATTGCAATTACGGGATATGCAATGATCAAATTCCTCGAAAGAAGAATAGAATATCATGCCGATGAATTTTCTGCACATTTACTTGGAGGGGAAGGAATAATAGAAACACTCAACTTAGGAAAATATATGCGGATGCGTTCAACTCCATCGTTTGACGCACGAATACAAAGAATTGTAAGACTTTTTTCTGAAGAAGAATAAGAAAAGGAAAATAAAAAATAAAACTAACGTGCTGATCGAGCCATACGTTCTGTCTCGTCTCGCTTTTTCATTGCGTATGAGGTCTGGACATCGCCCTTTCCTGTTGCAATGATTTCTTTTGCGAGTGATTCTTCCAAACGAGTTGCCTTGTTGAAGCTACCGATGATTGCGGCAAGAGTAATGTTTCTCAATGCCATGTCAAGTCTTCGAGTTGCTGACAAATCAACTGCAATCTGGTAAGATACACCACCGTGTGAAACACGCGTTGTGTCTTCACGGGGAGCAGAGTTTTCAAGTGCACGAATAAGAACCTGAACAGGGTTTTCCTTTGTCTGTTCTGCAACGATCTTGAATGCACCTTCAACAATACCAAGGACACGGAGTTTCTTTCCCTGAAGTTTTCCACCGGTTCGAATAACCTTACCTGAGGTTTTTTCACCCGTTCCACCGCGCATGAGCTTGTTTGCAAGTCTTTCAACGATGTTGACGCTCATTTTACCCAAAGGCTTTTTTGCATGTCTTCCTGATGTATGGGGAATTGCAATGCTCTTGAGTGAAACCACTTGAGCCAAAGACTTGTCCTTGATCTCAATGCCTTCGACTTCGTATTTACCGAATAATTTATCCATATGAACACCCTAACTAACGCTTGGCCTTCTCCTTCTTGCCTTTTCTAAGCATCTGAAGGTCAATGCCGTTTACCGAAACAACCTTGTATCGGATACCGGGCATAGAACCCATCTGTCCACGTTGTGAACCACCAAGACCTGCCAATATGACTTCATCATGTTCATCGATGTAGTTGATTGCCTTGTTCCTGACTGCGTGTGCAGTTACGACTCTTCCGTTCTTGATGAGCTGTACCTTGACACACTTGATAAGCCCTGAGTGGGGCTGCTTTTGTTCAAGGACGACTTTTTCAACGACAATTCCCTTTGCCTGTGGAGCTGCCTTGAGTGGGTCGAACTTCTTTTTGAGATCAAGTGTCTTTCTCTTGAAACGCTTTGAAAGCCATCGTTGCGACTTTCGCTTCCTGTTAAGATTTCTTCCTGCGAATTCTCCGTTACTCATTCATTCACCGTTGTAAATATTCAATACTACCCTTAAAGCATCGTAAATGCTACAAGTAGACGGGAAGAATTGTAAGAAGAAGTGTTTATAAGGCTTGAGTAGTCCGTCAGAGGCCACAATGCGGGATTCTGGGAAGAGGTATTTTAAATATAACGATTATGAATATAGTTTGCATTTGGTTTCCTACTCGAAACCCGAGACAGGGGACTGAAAACCGATATGGACCCGTAGCTCAGCTCGGTAGAGCGTTCGACTGATATAAACTTTTCAAGTTAATTTTCAGACATCGAAAGGTCCTGAGTTCAAATCTCAGCGGGCCCAAATTCTAATCACCTTATCATCTCCAGTTTTCGGTTCCGAGTTTCGTTGATCTTTTCGTGTTGTGAGTTACGAGTTTTGAGTAAAACCTTACCAATTCAAGATGATTAAAAAGAGAGCGGAAGTAACTTCTTATGTGGAATCTGACGAAGTCATTGTAAGTAAGGAAATGCTCAAGTCAATAGGCGGTGAAACGCGTATTGCTATTCTTAAGGCACTTAAGGAGAGACAAAAAACCCAAAGCGAACTTGCACAGGAATTGAAGCTTTCTCCAGCAACCATCCTTGAGCACATGGCAAACCTGGAAAAAGCAGGACTTATTGAACTCAACCCAGAATACAACGAAAGGAAATGGAAATATTACCGATTGACAAAAACCGCCCGGCCGATGGTTGAAGGAAGAAAAATGAGCATCATGATTCTTCTTACGACTGGATCTGCACTTATAACGGGCGGACTTATTGTACTAAATCTAATGAATAGGTCTACATATACAAGTACACAAACCGGGCAGCCTATAGGCGGCGGAGGTACACACATTTCTAATTCACTTTCAGGCTTAGAAGGTCAAACCCAGGCAACACTTGGAATTGCCGCATTTGTAATGATTTTAATAACACTTATTTTAGCGTGTGGAGTACTTATCACTCACGTGCTCAATAAAAAAAGAAAAAATTAATAATAGAGATACGGTGGGTTCAAGAGGTTTGCAATCCCTGCGCCAAGCAAACACGCAACGGGGACAAGAATTAAACAAAACCCGACAAAAATAAGCGTGCAAAGAAGCGCCTTATCAGTGTTGCGTTTATGCAAGAACACAAGCGTTGATGCAACAAACCAGGCAACCAAAAACGAGACAAACGCAAGCTTGCCGTCTATCCCCGTAAGCTTAAAGGCAATGGAAAGCGAAACAATTGCTGCCGTAGCGATTGAAAATGCAGTTGCACATGCAAACGAGAAAAGAAGCGCATCCGAAGAATTTTCTTTAATCAACGTTTGATCTGCTTTGTTCTTATCACTCTTAAAAACAAAGAAGAGGCACGTACCAACAATTGCAAAAACAGTCAATAATTCAGGAAGATAAAGGCCAAATCCTTCTTTTGAGTAGGTTCCTGAAACCTTGAACGATTCGCCTGCAAGCAGGATACTCTTTTGCTTTACCACTCCTCCTGAATACCGGGAATATGAATAATAACTTGAGGCAAGCGAACTTGAAATCTGCGTGCCAGAACTGCTTGTTGCCATCAATTCATTCTGAGTTTTAAGGTAGTTTGCTGAACTTCCACCATCCTTTAAATGTAAATCTTGGTCAACGTTTACTGCTACGCGTGAATTATAAACGTCGAATGAATACGTTGGAGTTACAAAATCAAACGACTTTGCAAGTACTCCGTCTTTTACGTATCCAAATGAACGGTAGAATACAAGTACGCTTGCGGTTTGGCCTTTGGATACTGGTTGAGGAAGCTTAATAGAGTAGGTATTTCCTTGAGTATTTTCAAATTCTGCCGAAACGAATTCCGAAGTAGTATAGCACGAAGAAGGATACGATTCACGGCACCTTTCTTTATTGACACGTACAAATGCATTGATGATTTTGATATTTTCTCCAGGTATGGATAACTCAATATGATCCTGCGATGTTGAGCCATCATTGGCATAATCAAGGCTCAAAACAACCGTTGCCAAACCCCGCTCATCAAGCACTACTGAATAGTATGCTTGAGTTGATTTAGTTGTTGAATCATAATAATCGTAAAAAGGCGTTGTTGCAAACAGGTTTGCACCCAAAAAACAAAACACCAGTAATCCCATAAACAATTTTGTAATGCTGTTCATGGACATATACTATATGCATCCGGGATATATAAGGAAAAGAAATGATTTGGAAAAAACCAAACAGACATAAAGACGTCTTTTTTAATATTGCCAATGAAGGAATGAGTATGGGCCGAATTGGAAAATATTTAAACGAACGAAACGTAAGCGAACCGGTTGAACTTCTTTTCTATGAAGTGGTAAAAAAAGACGGAAAAATCGTGCTTAAGCCACTCAAAAAACTGACTTCAAAAGTACCTATGTCCGTCATAAAGGCAGTACTTGACCATACCATTTCAAATTCGTTTTATGATCGGCTGATAAATGACTTGAAAGCACGGGACGTCAAGGATGGAACTACGATTCAATTACGCGCAAAGTTTGCAAAATCGCACGTTGAGATAAGCCCCGAATTCAAAGGAATCATGAAATTGTGCGAAGTGGATGTGCGCTAGAACAATTTTTTCAAATCCTCAATAGTCGCGTTCGTCTTGAAACCCAAGGGGTCCATGTGCGTTCGATTGCACACAAATCCTTTTCCTTTAAGTCGTGCAAAAAACTCTTCTGTTTTTGGAGTGGGCTGCACCTTGAATTGTTTTATCAAAGAATGAAGATGGTAAAAGTAGGGCGGCATTCCCACTTCCTCCTTCATGCAGGAAAGGGTTTTTGCAATTTGTTTTTGATCTTCATAATTACGTGATTCGTTGAGTTTTTCCATTGACTCAAGCATTTTTATATCGTGAAGCCCACCAAGCCATAAAGGCCCCGCATACTCGCACGGATTTGTGCAAGATGTGCAGGTTGTTATTGGAGTCAAAGACGAAAATCGGTTGAGGCAATTCTTGCAAAACCCAACAAACCCGAATTGTTTTACGGTTTCATCTGCCTTTTCGCCGTTTTTTTCAAGCTTTA
>CAYSWK010000045.1:0-5737 GCA_964434735.1 Microcaldota archaeon
GGATAAGAAAACTCAATCAAAAGATGTTTGTAAGCGCTGCAGAAGCAATCGCTTCACGCGTTTCAAGTGCTGACCTTAAAAAAGGGATTGTTGTTCCCGACCCGTTTGACCGGGCAACCGTGCCCGCAATTGTTGAATCGTTAAAAAAGCATGTTGAGTGATGGGATGAACGTACCTATGCTTGGCCGTATCGAAACGTCTGGATGGGTTCTTATTATAGGGAACATCATTACCATTATTACGGCCTTGGCATATTCAACTCCCATACTTACCATCATGTGGGCGTATTGGTTTGAAAGCATTTTCATAGGCGTTTTTACTGTCTTTGCTATTTTTGCCTCCCTTATACGTTCGCGTGACCTTCGTTTTGTTGCCATTTCCCTTTTTATGATGGTATTTTTTTGTTTCCATTATGGGGGATTCCATGCAAGTTATGCAATTTTTCTTTCCATTTTTTCCTCACTTTTTGGAACCGGAACGCCTTTCATCCCCCTAGGCATCTTTTCAGGAGTTATAAATGCATTTTTTGGTGAAAAAATTCTTTCTGGTGAAACCGTTTTTACCCCGGACTTCATTATTTTTGCAGTTACGTTGTTTATTGTCCATTTGTATTCATTTGTCCAGAATAAGCTGAAAAATCCCCCGCAGGAATTAACTCTTGAAACGGGGCTTCAGACTATAGGTAAGGATTTTTGGGGGCCGTATACGCGCATTATCCCCATGCATGTGACTATTATTCTTGCAGGGTTTGTGCTTGCGTTTGCCCCTGCAAATTTTAATGTCGTCCTTTTATTCGTATTTATGGGCATCAAGTTGTTTGTTGACCTTCGGGCACACCAGAAGGAGCACGGGTTTTTGCCTTCAAAACCTTCACAATCAGGACTTTAAATCTTGAATTCCAATTAGTGTTATGCGAGTCGAAGAAGATTTTCTTGGCAAGTGCGAAGTTCCAAAGGACGCGTATTATGGCATTTTTACCGTGCGTGCAAGTTCGGTTTTTCGTATTTCAGGCCAACCCACAGATATGCGCATCATCAAGGCGGTTGCGCTTATAAAAAAAGCAGCTGCACGCGTTAATGCCCGTCTTGGTAGGCTTGATGCACATATGGCAAAGGCAATTGAAACGGCAGCCGATGAAGTGATCGCAGGAAAGCACGACAAGGAATTTATCATTGATGTTTTCCAGGCAGGTGCGGGAACGCCCTTGCATATGAATACGAATGAAGTTATTGCTAATCGGGCAACCGAGCTTATGGGTGGCAAAAAGGGTGAATACAAAGTTCATCCAAACAACCACGTTAATATGGGCCAAAGCTCAAATGATGTAACTCCAACGGCCGTGCGTTTGGCCGTTCTTTTTGAGATGCCTCATCTTCTTGACCAGTTATTACTTCTTTCTAAGGCGTTTGAAGTGCACGCACAAAAATATGCCCAAGCGCAAGCAACCGGGCGCACGCATTTGCAGGATGCGGTTCCTATTTACTATGGCGATCAGTTCAAGGCATATGCCGTAGCATTGGCAAACGACGTTCGTGACACGGGGAGAAGCTCCCAGTTGCTTCTTGAGCTGGGTATTGGTGGGAATGCACTTGGAAGCGGCATTGCATCAGATCCTTCTTTTCGTTTTGAAATCGTCAAGGAACTTGCATTGCTTTCCTCACTTAAACTTATTCCGTGCGAAAGTCCGTTTGAGAAAACCCAATTCATGAATGAGTTCATTGATGTTTCTTCAAGCCTTTCGCGTATTTCGGTAACGCTTACAAAAATTACCAACGATTTGCGTATGCTCGTAAGCGGCCCGAAGGGCGGGATTGCAGAAGTGTATATTCCTGAAGTGGAGCCCGGTTCAAGCATTATGCCTGGGAAGGTCAACCCTTCGGTTCCTGAAATGGTTGATATGGTCGCATACCAGGTTATTGCACAATGCCATGCAGTTGTATTATCCGCACAATCGGGACAACTTCAGCTCAATTGGATGACCCCTCTTATTGGCCATTCTTTCCTTTCAAGCATGACTATACTTAAGAATGCGATCCAGGTATTCCGTGTTGAATGTATCGAGGGTCTTTACGTTGATGTTGAGCATGCAAAGGCGCAACTTTGGAGATCGTTTGCCTATGCAACTGCGTTCAACCCCTATCTTGGCTATTCGCAAGTTTCAAAGTTGGTGCACGAATCAATCGATGCAAAGATTCCTTTGCGCGATTTGATCATCAAGAAAGGCATTTATTCTGAGGAAGAGGTTGAAACAATCATTAAAACCTCCTTTGGACCTTCAAAAGTGATAAAAGAACTAGTAAAAAAGTGAGCATATGCTTTATACATTCAAGGATGAAAATCAAACGGTCGCCATTGTTAAATTCATAGAATGGCATCTTCTTGGACGGCTTGTTTTAAGCATTGCCATTTTTTTCATCGTTCTTACGGTAGGTATAGGTGCGGTTTCGTTCCTTCTTGAAACCAGTTTAGGCATGGGAAGGCCGGATTGGCTGCCGCTTGCATATACCTATGGGCATTTTTTGCTCATTTTACTTACTTTTTACATATTCGTTTCATTTACCCTTAAGCATGAGAAAATTATCATTGATAAAAAGGGAGGGGCACTTAAAGGCGACAAATTATCCATTCCGCTCCAGTCTATACGTGCTATTTCACTCGATGCGCACTGGACAAAAACGCGTATGACACAGGGAATCGCAGTTACGCTTTCAGATGGGAAGAAACTAACCCTTCTTTTTTACCCGGAGCATGTTCGAGGATCGCAGGATGAGACCGACCAGAAATTGTGCGACCTTTTGAATGAGGAAATCCTTGGAAAGTACAAGCATTTGCATCTTGATAAAAAGCCGGATGTTGAGGAAAAAACAGAAAACCCGTCCGAAGGGATGTAATGCAACTCATCAATGATCTTCGTGCAGTCGCAGATATTGAAAAAGCCGCCTTTTTTCCGCGTTTCTTCAAGACAGGTAAAGGTGAATATGGTGAAGGAGACGTGTTTATCGGTGTCACGGTTCCAAACATCCGAAAGGTCGTATCAAAGCACGTTTCCCTTTCCTTAAACGATATTGATTTGCTTGTACGTAACGAAATCCATGAAGTTCGTTTAGCTGCACTTTTGATTTTAGTATCTCAATATGACAAAGCAAACATGCAACAGAAAAAGGAGATTGTCGATTTTTATCTTGCACATACCAAACAAGTAAACAACTGGGACTTGGTTGATGCGTCATGCTACAAGATACTTGGCACTTATTTACTTGACCACGATCGTTCGATTCTCTATTCGCTTGCACGTTCACCGTATCTTTGGGAACGGCGTATTGCAATCGTAAGTACGCTTGCATTCATACGAAAAGGCCAGTTTGAGGATACGATGCGTATTTGTGAACTTCTTTTGAACGATGACCATGACTTGATTCATAAGGCTGTAGGCTGGATGCTTCGGGAGATGGGAAAGAAAGACGAAGCTACGCTTTGCATGTTTTTGGACAAGCACGCCTCAAAAATGCCGCGTACTGCACTGCGTTATGCCATTGAAAAATTAACAAAAAAAGAACAGCAAAATTATTTGCAAAAATAATTATTTTTTCATCGCACACACATACGCAAGCAATGCCTCAAGTTGGATGCGTTCGTTTGCGCCTTCAACCATGCGGAAGTTGAACTCTCCAATTCTATCAATAAGGTGTGCCTTTTTGCTTTCTTCTACTTTAAGGTCAAGCACTTCCCGGTACATCTGAAGGAGAATATCTTCCCCCGAAAGCCCATAAGAAATTATTAATTTATCAAGCAGTTCGCGTGCTTCAAGGAATTTGCCTTCAAGCGCAACATCCATCATTTGCTTTACTTCGGCAGGTTTTGCCTTGCTTGCTATCATATGGACGGTTTTTTCGCTTATGTTTTTTCCATGGAGCGCAGCGCCTTGCAAAACATTAAGCACTTTTCGCATATCCCCTTCACACACATATGCAAGCGCTTTTTTTGATTCCTCACCAATGGAAAGGCCTTCTGCCTTTGATACATGGTTTATGAGTCCAAAGACCTCTTCTTCACGAAGCGGTAAAAATCTGAAAATGGCGCATCGTGACTGAATGGGCTCGATGATTTTTGAGGAATAGTTGCATGAAAGAATGAACCTTGTTACGGATGAATAGCTTTCCATGGTTCTTCTAAGTGCATGCTGCGCATCAGAGGTGAGTGAATCTGCCTCATCAAGGAAAATGAGCTTGAACGGTACCTTCCCAAGAGCAACTGAACGTGCAAAATCCTTTATTTTACCCCGTACGATATCAATACCGCGTTCATCAGAGGCATTTAATTCTATGAAATTTCCTGAAATGTTGTCTCCGTATAAGTCGTGGGCAAGTGCAAGTGTGCTTGTCGTTTTCCCGATTCCAGGCGGTCCTGAGAAGAGGAGGTTTGGCATGTTTCGTGCCTTTACAAAAGCATCAAGGCTTTGGACGATGGGCTTTTGCCCGATGACGTCCTTGAGGTGATGTGGCCTGTATTTTTCTGTCCAAGGGAGTAATGATTCATCCATGATAATGCACAGTATGAATTGGGTGCGTTGATTTTTATTACTAATCTAAAATGAGATGAAAAGTAAAAAAAGAATTATTCTAAAGCAACGCATGCGTCGCTTACACATGTTTGTCCCGCAGGGCATTCGAGTATTTCTGTAACTAATCCCTTGTTTTCAGAACACGAATACTGCACTAATTTTCCTTCCTTGCTGCATCCGTTTACCCAGTTATTCGTGTCTCCTTCGTTGTTCGTGTGCTGGATTACGCCATATTCAGAAACAACGCAGGTTTCTTGTATTTTCGGTACGCATTCACCATCTTTGCATTCATAGTTTTGACCGCATGAGCCAGTAGTTGATTTAAGCTGACCCAACATGCAGTAATACTCGGTGATTTGGTTTCCGTTGCATGAGTCTACTTTTTGACTAGCTCCAGCAGATGTGGTTCCTTTTAATTCGAAATTAATTCCCATATCTGAGTCTTTGCACAACCCTGGAAGTTGTGCCGCACCAAACAATGAGCCGCCCGACTGAGATGTGCATCCGGCAAGCAGCAACGTAATTCCCATTATTGCAAGAAGAACATGTATTTTCATAAAATTGACTACTAGGAAAAAGTATATATTCACTTGTTTTTAGCACAATAAAAAAAAGAAAAAGAAAAAAAAGAAATTATTGACATACGCCGTTTGAACAGGTCGTTCCTTGGGCACATGGCACATATCTGCCTTGAATTTCATGTGCTCCGTTACCTACCTCAACGCATTGATAGGTATCGACCCCCCAACTACCTCTACACGCGTTCGTATACTCCGTTCCGTTCATCGCCCTAAATCCGCCAGCTATTTCTTCACCACAGGTTGATTGAACACAGCTCGCATCTGAACATACTTCCCCTTGAGCACATTCAACAGAGGTAGGTGTGGCTTGGTTGTTTGCGTCACACGAATATCTGGTTGCTATTGTTCGTTCTGGATTGCAACTATTGTATCTTGCTAATGCATAGTTGGGCTGCCCAGTGACTGAACTTACAAACCGAACTCCATATTCGTTAGGCGTGCACGTAAATGTTTCTTCAACACATGCTCCGTTTGAACATGCAAATCCTGCTGCACAAGGCATTGTTGTAGGTCTTGCAAGATTGTCTATACAAGTAAATTCATTTACTACGCGAGGATTATTTGGAACACATGCGTCTGTTGAGACTACGTTTCC
>CAYSWK010000046.1:0-4982 GCA_964434735.1 Microcaldota archaeon
ATTGCTTGGAAACGCAAGATTCTTGACATCTCCACCCAAAAGATTGACATTTGGAACATTTTGAAAAACGGCTTCAAACAACCTGACTGCCGCCTCTGTTCGAAGGTCAAGGGAACGGTTTGGCCTTTTCAGACTATCCCCTCCAAGAATATCCACTCCATAATATTCGACAGGAGGTTTAAGGATACGTTTAAAACGATCCAAATCCATACGAAGCGGTCTTCCTCCATGACCTACTTCAAGAATTTTTCCTGCAACGCGAGGAGGGGATACGCCTATACTTGAAAAGGCCTGCGTACTAGGTAAAGGTGCTTGAGCAAAAGCTAATGGTTGAGAATTAGTTTTTCTGATAAAAACACCCAAAATACTCTAACGCAATATGGATAAAAAGCATGCGGGAGAGTAGTGTCTATGCTCACGTTCGGTTTTGATTCAAAATCAAAAAAACCTCTTGAAGTGCCTCTTTCAACGCTCAATCGTCACGGCCTTATCTCAGGAACAACCGGTTCGGGAAAAACACGCGCAATGCAGCGCATTGCTGAACAAATGCAACTCACTGGAATCAACGTATTCTTAAGCGACGTAAAGGGCGACTGCTCAGGATTTTTTAAAGCGGGGGATCAAACCATTCTCAATACGCGAAATGTACCGCTTGGGAATTCTGAAAATGCCTCTTCTTTTCCTGCAACATACTGGAGCGTAAGCAACGCACAAACGCCGCTACGGTTTGCAATTGATAAGCTTCCTTCCGAACTTGTTTCACGGCTTCTTGGGCTCAATGAAACACAGGAAAGTTATGTTGAAGTTGCGCTCCTTTACGCACGTGAAAAGAAAAAACGGATCATTACGCTCACAGACCTTTTAGTGGCCCTTGAGGAAGCCTCAGCACGAAAGAAAGGCATGGTAAAAAGCACGCTTGGGGTCATAGAACGAAAAATCGAAACGCTTGTTTCTAAAGGAATTGACCAACTTTTTGGAGCAAATGACCTTGAAATCAAGGACATCCTTAATGGCACGGTTAATGTCCTCAACTTGTCAGATGTACGCGATTCAGAGGAACTCCTAGGACTTGTTAATGCATTTTTGCTCTATTACGCATTTGACCAGCTTAAGGAAATAGGAGATACGCAAAAACCAAAACTATGCATCTTCTTTGACGAGGCGCATTACCTGTTTGAAAATGCAAACAAATCGCTGATTCGTTTGATGGAAAAAATACTCAGGCAGATCAGATCAAAAGGCGTTGGAGTCTTTTTCGTAACCCATGACGCACTTGATGTTCCTGAAACCATTTTGAAGATGCTTGCGTTCAAGATCGTATTTGCCATGCGCGCCTTTACGCAAAACGATGTTGCACATCTCAAAGCCATTTCACAAGGGTTCCCCAAAAGCTCGTTTAAGATTGAGGAGGAACTCAAAGACCTTGAAAAAGGAGAATGTTTTATCACATTTCTTGAAGAAAACGGCCAGATGTCGCCCGTGCATAAAGTAAAGGTGTTTGCGCCCCAAAGCTCGATGGAATCATTTGCACTTAATGAACTTCCAAAAAACAAGGAATATGGGCAAAAATATGCCAATACCCGTACGCCCAAAACAACAAATAAACAGGAAAGCCCGCAGGAAAAAACAGTCATAACGCAAGGAAGGGGAATTGATTTTACAAAAGGCGCAATGGCCGTCTTAATGATTCTTCTTAACGGAATTACCTTTATTGGAAAAGCACTTTTTGAAACACTGCTTTTTTTCCTCAAAAAGCCAAAACGAATTGTGTATCTTGCAATGTTCATCCTTTTTGTAGCCATTCTCGTGGCAATAGTATGGTTTGCGTACAAAAACGGCTGGCTTTCCTAATCCTGTTTTTTCGCAAGGATAACAAGCGGACTGTAGCCCCACTTTGGTTGAGCCAACATAAGAACATTCTCAAGATGACGGTAAAGGGGCGTAACACGAGGGGTAAGAAGCTCAGAACCTCCCGCGTCAACCAAGAACCCGTGTGCTAAAAGATAATCCTCTATCTCATGAGGATGCTCCCTTTCAAAGGAAAGACGATCGTCCGGTGCCAACATAATGAGTGGTGCGCCTGATTTAAGGCAAGATTTCACAAATTCAAAAAGCGGCCCTGCAATTATTTTTGAAAACAAAAGAGGATCGAGGACAAAAAGCATATGTGCCTCATCAAACGTTCCAAGTTGCCCATTCATTTCACGTGCACGCATATAGCTGTAAAAAGAAATGTGTTCGGGTTGGGAGGTAAGATCGTCTTGTGGTGCTGAAGAAGTGCCCTGCCTACTTGGAAAAAGATCATGCTCAATAGGCCTTGGAAGTACAATCCCACAGTATTCATGTTGTCGTGGAAACGACCGAAAAAATATCTGTTTATCAGTCATGAGGGGCGAACGATGATTGCCAATTTCAAGAATACGCCTTTGAACTGAGGCCATATTTGAGATATATTATAAATATACGAATAAAACAATATGCATGAACATCCCGTTTGAAAATCCTTGGCTTCGAGTAAAAATACTTGATACTGGCAAGCATGAATACACGACTTTTGAGCTTCCAAAGGCCGGTGGAGTTGTCGTTCCATTCACTACGGATGGAAAAATCGTTTTAGTTGAGCAATTTCGCCTTCCTTTAGGGAGAAAAACGCTTGAATTTCCAGCCGGAAGCTTTGAAAAAACAGATGGAACGCATATAAAAATGATTGAACGCGAGTTGCTTGAGGAAACGGGTTTCAAGGCCAAAAAAATAGAATTGCTTGCCGCCGTTAACATTCTTCCTGCAATGACTCCAAGCGTAAGTCATTTATTCAAGGCTACTGGGTGTATCAAAATCAAGGAGCAAAATCTTGATGCTGGTGAAGAAGGGATGGAAGTGAGGATTCTTACGATTAAAGAAGTTGAAGATGCAATAAAAAAAGGAACAATAAACGGCGTCGAACATATCGCCGCATGGAAACTTGCTACTTCTTAGCCAACTTCCTTACAAAGTCAACCAAACGGTTTGAATACCCAAACTCGTTGTCATACCATGCTGTAACTTTTACCAAATTACACATTGCCTTGGTTAGCGAACCATCAACGATAGAAGAATGAGGGTTTCCAACGATATCGCGCGAGACCAAAGGCTCTTCGGTATAACTTAAAATTCCTTTAAGCTCCTCAAAGCTTGCGCGCTTTAACTCGTGGTTAATTTCTTTTGCAGTTGTTTCTGTTTTGAGAATACAGGTAACATCATTAATGCTTCCAACAGGCACTGGAACCCTAAATGCCATCCCGTCCATCTTACCCTGCAATGAAGGCAAAACTTCACCGATTGCCTTTGCAGCACCGGTTGAGGTTGGAATGATGCTTACGGCTGCGCTTCGTGCCCTGCGTAAATCATCATGGCTTCCATCCAAAATTCTTTGGTCGTTGGTGTATGCGTGAATGGTTGAAAGGAATCCTTTTTCGATTCCAAACTTGGCATCCAATACTTTCAATACGGGAGCCAAACAATTAGTTGTGCAGCTTGCAAGCGAAAAAACAGTCATACTTGGATCGAGCTTTTCCTCATTAACGCCTGGAACAATCGTAGCATCACAGCCTTTTCCAGGTGCTGAAATAAGGACATGCTTTGCCCCTGCCTTAAGATGGCGCTCAACTTCATCACGTGAACGGAATTCACCTGAACTTTCCAAGACCAAATCAATGCCTAAATCCTTCCAAGGAAGTTTCAACGGGTCCTTTTCCTGAATCCACTTGATTTCATGATCATTTACCGAGAAATTGCCATTCTTTTCCTCAACTTTACCTGGAAAAGGGCCGTAACTTGAATCATACTTGAACAAATGAACGTGCATTTTTACGTCGCTTCGCGTGTTGATTGCAACGACTTGGAAATCCCTTCCTAATGCCCCTTGTGCAATTGCAGCACGCAAGAACATCTTACCTATTCTGCCAAAACCAGATATTGCTACTTTAAACATAGGTATCACTCATCGATCAGAGATAACACCTATATCAAAGGCATTTATTATAATCCTTACAGTTGCCTAATCCGCTCAATAGAAATGGGGTCTGTACCTAAGGCCACTTCGTGATCTAAATAGGGCATAAGCCCCGGGAAACGGGGTTGCGCTTCAGCGACGCGCCTCGAAAGAAGTTGTGCGATTTCAGGATTATACTCCTGAAGTAAAACTGCCGTTTGATAGTACCTTCGGCCCAACCGAAGAATAACGTCGCCAACGAGCCCTTCAAACACGGGTATGTGCCGCATTTCTCCAAAAAGGTCTTCTGGTTTCATGTCACGAAACCGTGCAACGTGTTGTTGCGGAATTCTTCCTAAAACACCTCCTACGATCCCCCATGCAAGATCCATCCATGCCTGATGGAAAACACGCGCCGCGTGAGGATCAGCTGCAACTTCAAGAACAACGCTCTCGTTAAACATAACTTCGGGTCGGTTGGGCCACGCAAAACTACCTTTACGGATAGGAGTTAAACCGAGTTCTTTTGCCGCAAGGTCAAACCCATGATCAACAACCTCAATTTCTTTTGTCCGATTTGTTGCCAAAGGTTTCAATCCTTCCTTCAAGATGGCAGACACATGCTTTGCCTTGGTAACATGATAAACAGTACGCATACAAATACCCAAAATCAAAAGGAATGAGGTACTATATTATTTTAATCATAAAAATACGAATTAAATGAATCAAATTAGGACTATTTTTAAATATTTTTGAATCAATTAATCCATATGGTTGACGAAAAAGATAAGGAAATCATAGAGGCACTTAAGAAAAATGCACGACTTTCTGAGCAAGCAATCGCAAAAGAAACAAAAATCCCCTTTACAACCGTACATAATCGCTTGAAAAAACTGCGGGAAACAAAAACAATAACCGGTTTTGGGGTGCGGCTTGACTATGCAAAACTAGGACTGCCACTTGTTGCATACGTGCTTGTGAAAGCACTTCCGGGAGTGGACCAACGCCAACT
>CAYSWK010000047.1:0-4832 GCA_964434735.1 Microcaldota archaeon
GAAATTTTTCCTCCTTCTTGTTTAAGGATTCCTTTGTCTTTAAGCCAATCTTTTATTGAATCGTGTTCACTTTTGGAAAGTTTTCCTGATAATTCACGCAACGCATCACGAATGTCTTTTGGCTCGCTATTTTCTATAATCTCATTTGGATCCATGTCGGAATGATCTGGTTTAAGGCCTGAAGCTACTCGAATGGGCTTATTTTTACCATCTTTAGAACCTTGACCAGCAGTTGGATTTTGAGGTGTAAATTTCTCAATCATATCCTTTATAATATTTCCAAAACGGAAAATGTTAAGCTTAAGCTGGATAACTTGTTCTTCTGGAGTCTTTTCACCGTTTCTTCCTGGCAAGACATTCAAAAAGTCGATTTCAAGCATTTTTGCAAGGAAAGGGCGTATTGAATCGTTAAACTCTTTTGGACCAAGTCCAAAGCTTGCAAGTTGTGAATCCAAAAATTCATCCATTCCTGCTTCATCAGGCAAGGTAGTTCCTTTTGCTTGCAATTCCAAGTATGCAAGCATAACGCCACGAACAGCAAAATTAAGATCATCTTCCAAAGTTACTTGGGAAGTGCGTCTCATGCAAAGAATTGCCTCGCCTTTTACAGAATCCAAAACGCTTTTGGTATCATTTGCCATGTCAGCATACGTCTGGAAAATAAAACCTTGATCGGACTCAGGCATACCTTTGAAGAAATCATAAATAATCTTTGAAGCAAGGATAATAGTTGCAAGATTTCGCGGGAATACCATCCAATGGCCGATTTCGTGAGTGTAAATTCCTTCATTGACTTGATCTATTGGAACGCCAGTTTTATCACTAGTTTCTCTTACAAAGTCGTCATCAACAAGAAGTGCAGCAGTCTTGAAGTTGATGCATGCGCCGCCCTTGGTTACTCCGGGCCCATGAGTCGGTGGATGAAGCGGAGGGTTGTTGAACCGAGAACGTACGGTTTGCCAAACTTCTGCCTTGAAGGTCATAGGTTCCTCCTCATGATATCGGCTAATTCGTCCTGATTTAATGCTCCGTCTGAACAAACGATCTGCGCGCCTATTACCTTATACTTCTTAGCAATTGGTTGTTTTAAAAAATAGTTAAGAAGATCGCTTTTTGTTAATCGCTCAAATATGATTGTTCCGCCAGTTGAGCCCGTTCCAAGTCCGTCTATCTGCCCGCCCACTTTCCCAGTAAGAGGCCTAGTTGAAGTTACTTTAATTATTCCGCCTTTAAGCCTGGCACCAATACTATAAGCGTACGAATCAATCGTAATAGATCCGGCTGACATTTTCTCCCCTACGCCGGCCGGCGTAAAGGGATCAACCAAAATTGAAACGTTTTTTCTATTTCTATAACCCAAAGAAGAAAGCCCTGACTGGAAATTCCTTACGTCAATAGTAAAATGCTCCTCGTCACTTTGATTAACAAGCGCACTTATGAATATGCTTATAGCTTGGCCAATAGTATATGTGTCATCATGAGTTTGAGCAAACGATTCATATGTGTTCATAGCAACAATAATAAATTCCTGAATATCTTTCTGAGTAGGCTTAATACCGGCGGCTGTAAGTGCGTTTTTTGTTTTTTTGTAGCATTTTTCTTCAAAATGATTTATCGGAAGACCGTCGCCGAAAATAAAGATCGGGTCGGTATCGCGTTCCATTTCAAGAGTTACAAGCGGAATAACAACTTCTTCAAATATTTTTTGTAGTTTTTGAAGGATTGTTCCGGTAACCTGCAAGGGTTTTTCAGCAGGCTTTTGCTCTTCCGTCTTCAATTTACTGAAAGGATTCCCTCTGCGCGCAACAGCTTGAACGATTCCAGCATCGGGAATTCCAGTACGAACCAAACGTTGCCTACTCATGTTGAGGAACCTCCATCATGAATAAGTTTGCCTGCAATGTAAACTTTTGCACCAACGGAATTCTCATCATTAAATGTAAAATCAGAGGCACAACCGCGATCAATATGAATTTCACCGCCTTTTGAATGACAACCGAGGCTATCGGGATCAACAGTACCAAACACGCGTATTTTGCCAGCTTTCATGCCCCAACCTAAACCATACCCTTCTGAATTACCATGCAACGTGACTACTCCGCGTTCCATATTAACACAAAAACCAGACCCTACGGTCCCATAGAAAGTAATATTTTTTTTATTAAATGCTCCGAAATTAGAAGGAGGTTCAGCTGCAACCAAAGAAAAAGAAAGGTCAGGATCTGGAATTGTATTACTTAATGCTGAGATATAAAATGGCACGAGTTCACTATGAGATGAAGTACTTGAGCCTATTTTTAACTCGAGGCAGCCAAGCATAGTAATAAGAAATTCTGCAATATCTTTTTTGGTTGCAGTAGTAAGCCCAAAATCATAGATATAAGCTCTAAACGAATCATACACTAATCTGTATGAGCCCAAATCAAATTCAAAAAGGTCACTAGTATTACTCGCAATAAACGTATCATAAGCTAATCGCATCCGTTCAACAACGGAGTTTTCAACAGCAATTGGTTTTGATTCCAAAGGCTTCTGCCCTTCTAGCTTCAATTTACCGAAAGGGTTCCTGCGTGCGTCAGCTTGAACAACTCCTGAAACAGGACTACCTGGATGGACTAAACGTCTGCTCATTGGAAAACCTCCCAAAGATTAACTTCACCGTCTTTTGCGATAATTTGTGCACCAATCGACAATACTCCGTTGGATACGACGCTTTCGGCATTGGGCCCCTTACCGATGTTAATGAAAAACGCCTTGATTTCGGATCGAGTCTGCAACGGCAGGATTATTGTTCCACCAAGCGATGAAACGCCTATTTCCATATCAGCTGTTAACTCTCCTTTGTATACGATTGTCCCCCCAAAAAGGTACTCTCCTATCGATCCAGTGTTACCAGTATACTCAAGCATACCGCCACGCATCCCCCTTCCAAGCGTGTAAACATACGAAGCACTAACAACTAAGTCAGAATTATTGAGAATTCCTATTCCTGTAGGTTCAATGGAGCTTATATTAAGGTCAAGGTGAACGGGCCTTTCACTACTATTCTCAAAAAGGGCAGTAAGGAAAAGTGCAAGTATTTGACCTTTCGTATCCTCATGAATACGGGATCTTGAAAACGGGGCGGAAGTCGCAACAAGAAACTCCGTAAAGTCCCGGTTGGAGAACGCAAGATTGTTTGCACGTACTACTCCCCGAAGGTATGCTAAGAAATCTACTTCAGTATGGAGAAATTCGTCTTTGGGCAAACGGTCTTCTGTTTTAAGTATTTCTTCGAAGGTCGCAAGCGCACGTTCAACCCGCGCATTTTTAGTTGCCTGCATTTGTCTTTCAACCGGAACGGAACATTCTTTCTTTAAACTACCAAAAGGATTTCTGCGTGCATCGGCGTGAACCTCAAAAATGGACCTACGAGACCGGATCATATGTAATCACCAGGCGTATAAACGCATTCATCTCCTGCGAAAATTGAAACTCCTGGTGAAGGACGCGGATTTGAAAGGTACTTACGAATTGTTTCTTTCGCGCTAGCCGGAAATCGGATTGACCCGCCGCTCGCATTCTCTCCTATAGAAATATGGTCCTCACTGCCAGTAGTGCCTGACAAAATAATTACGCCCCCTTCCATCAACTCGCCAACCAGGTATGGCGATGAATCTATAGTAATAACGCCAGATCGCATACGCTCGCCCAAAGCAGATATATTTGATTTATTTGAGGATGCTGGAGAATGAATTGTAACATCCTTTTTGTTCCTATAGCCTAATAATCTTAGTTCAAAGTTATATAAGCGAAAATCGAGTGTGTAAGCCCGTTCTGAACCAGTATTTATTACGGCACTAAAAAATAAACCAAATAAGGATTCTAAGGGAGTAACGTTTAATTCATCCATATTGTGTTGGAAGTTTGAGAATAATTGATTCATTCTTGGAATGTTTTTAATGACAAATTCCACCAAATCCCTGTTTGACGCTCGTAGGCCCCGGTCTTTTAACGCCCTGCCAATAATATTATAACACACTATAACTGGATCACCTGAAATGGAATCAAACTGTCTCGCCTCTTGCCCTAAACCAATTGCAATTGCAAATACTTCTTCCAATTTTTTAACAGTTGGATTTATAGCAGCAACAGCAGGTTTTACTTCAGCAGGCTTAGGCTCTTCCTTCTTCAAATTACCAAAAGGATTAGACCTGCGGGCATCGACGTGAACCTCAAAAATGGACCTACGAGACCGGATCATATGTAATCACCAGGCGTATAAACGCATTCATCTCCTGCGAAAATTGAAACCCCAGGTAGACGATTTTCTCCTTCATCAGAGATATAATGAGAAAACGAGTTCACGATGCGCCGTTTTTCTGAAGAAGGAAATCTAACCGACCCGCCTGTTGCACAGTCCCCAATTGATTCCAGAGGGACAAAACGAGCGTTTATTATAATAGTCCCGCCGCTCATCTCTTTACCAATAATTTCAAAACATTCATTAATTGTAAGAGTACCTGATCGCATGAATGCTCCAACACCAGTATCATCAATGCTAATGCCATCATTTTTACCATAATATACATTAAGATTTTTCCTATTTCTAAAGCCAAGAGCGTGAATAGCTAAATCCGAGGATGTAAGATCAATGAGATAACTATCGTTAGACCCCATATTTACAATAGCACTAAGAAAAATACCTAAGAGCGTTTCTGTACTAATAGAAGCAGTACCTTCAAAGCATAGTTCCTTCATTCTTCTAGCATTTTTAGTAACAAACTCTAGAACATCAGCATTTGATGGACGAAGATTATGATCTTTAATTGTTTTAATTACCATATTATAAA
>CAYSWK010000048.1:0-4806 GCA_964434735.1 Microcaldota archaeon
AGCATCATTTCACGCACTTTTTTCATGTCCTTTGTTTTTCCAAGAACCCATGATAATTTTACAAATGCCGTTTCAGGAAGCCAATCCATTAGGTGGCCGATGACTCCAGCATCTTGCAAAAGTCTTCCAGTAGTATATACGTTCATGTTGAGACGTCCATAGAGCGTTTGCGGCGCCATGACAACCGGAATCCCTGAATCAACCAATCCTTTTACTTCCTTTAAAACTGATTTTGCTTTTGGATCATTAGACGGGTTTGTTGCAACATGGCCAAGGCCGGTCCCTGCAAAAACAACACCGTCAAACATGGAAAGTTTTTCTACAAACTTTGGCTGCAATCCTGGATGTGCTTGAATCAAAGCAACATTTTCATTTACGTGAATATACGATTCAAGCGGGTGAGTTCGAGGCGCAATTGCCTGAAGCGGCTTGAACATATTTGTTTTATAATCAACATATGCAAGCGGTGTCGAGTTAACACTTTTGAATGCTTCTCGTGTAGATGTGTGCATTTTTCTTACGCGTACGCCACGATGAACTGCACATATGTCGTCTGTTGAATGCGCGTGCATGCAAACGCCGACTTCGCCCATATTTTGTGTCGCTGAATACACAGCGTTAAGTAGGTTCATTTCGTTTTCTGAACTTGGGCGGTCAGAACTTCGTTGTGAACCGACAAAAACAACCGGAACGGGAAGTTTTTGAAGCATGAATGATAATGCGGCGGCAGTATACCCCATCGTATCCGTACCGTGCATAAGCACGACTCCTTGCACTCCTTCTTTTATTTCCCTTTCCACTTCCTTTGCAATTGCCGTCCAATGGCCCGGGGCCATATCTTCTGAAAAAAGAGAGAATAACTGGCGTACTGAAATGTTTGCAATTGAAGCTAAAGAAGGGAACGCAGATTCCAATTCAGATGCGGAAATTGAAGGCGACACCGCGCCGGTTTTATACTCGACTTTTGATGCGATTGTTCCGCCGCAACCAAGGATAGCCACTGCACCTTTGTTTGCATCCTTTTGGTGTTCAACAGGGGTTTGTTTTTTGGCATTTATTTGAGGAGTACTTAACAGTTTCGTGCCTTTAATTTCTTTTTTTTCAATTCCTATATTATATCCATTGTTAAGTTTAAGGGTAACAAATAGTGGGTCTATTGAGGGCATAAGAATTCCCTCAAACGTTCCTTTTGTGCTTGTAATTTGTACTGAATCTCCAGGTTTTGGCGTATAAGGCGTAACCATCAGCCCACCAGTTTGTAGATTTTTACTTCACCGTTTTTGCTCGTAAATACGTTTTCAAACCCAGGCATATCTCCAAGGAGGTATCCGCGGTACAGTACTGAATCATAGTACCTTCCTTTTTTATCTTCGAATCCGGATGTTAAAACTCCGTCTTTATTCCAGACGGTTTCCTGAGTATACAGCATCATTATTACTACGACTTCAAATTGTTGGCCGTTTTGATTTATCGAATCATACCTAACAGGTTTGAGGAAAGCGCGGTTTACCCTTAAGTCTCCTGTTTCTTCCTTTTGGTCAAGGTAATACGCCACATTGTCTTGGCGTCCATCAGGGAATCGGTAGGGGCCAACACAATATCCTCCCGCATAATGGGACGACATAGCAGTTATTCCTACTATGTTTTGGGATTCCGAGATTGTGCAAGGCTTGTAATATTGTTGGTCTTTGGGAACATATACCTCTTCCCACCTGTTTTCCTGTTCGCATTGCGAATATCCTGGCTGGTTTTGTAGCGTTGTTTGGTTTGCCCATGCACAACCCAAATAATTAAGTGCGCCGAATTTGTTTATGACAATGCCGTCTCCCGCACCATCTATCAAGATATATTTTGAATTATAATGTTTCATGGCACTGATAAGGTCGTTTTGCGTGCCCATCGTGTATGAATGCGCAACACGTCCGATCATTTCCGTCGATGCATGGTCATTTCGTAATACGGTATTTTTCTGGCCGAACCAGTTTGTCCAGTGGCCGTAATCCCACCATGAGTACATAGTAAGACTTTTATCGGGGTTATTTTTTATCCATTCCATGGTTTCGATCCAGTAGTCTTTCATTCGGTTACATCGGTAATTCATCGCCATGTACTCATCAGGTGTGGGCGTTACACCGACATCTTGTAAAATGGAGTATACGCATAACGTTTGGCCATACTGGTTTTCAATTCCTTTTGAAGCAAAACCTACGGGGTCTGCCGCAGCACCACAGATGTTTGGATCTTCCTGATTTACGAGGCGTGTTTTTGCGCATAATGCCTTAAAATGCTCTTGAAGCGCAAGAGGATTGTCTTGGTACCTGGTTGCAAATGATCCTTTAAGCAATCCTATTCCACTTAATCCTCCTGACTGTTCCAGGAATTGGCCAAGCGCAAGTATGCATGCAATTATTACAAATGAATATGTCACGTATTTTTTCGCATTTTCTGATTTTGCAAAACGGGAAACTAGTTTTTCCCCTTCACCAAGAGCCATTCCGATTCCCATTGCAAGGAATACGCCGGCATAAATGGTGTACTTGGCCTTAAGCATACCTATCAATAAGAGCGGGAATAATAGGGCTATGAAAAAGAGTACGGGGTATATCTCATATTTTATGTTTTTGTACAATCCGTATGCTGAAAGTGCGATGACGGAAAATATCATGAACATAAATAAACTTGGTGCCTTGTCACCGTATTCTACTGAAACGTGCAATACGTTGTTTAATACCAAAAATATCATTTTGAATAGGACGTTTACGATAAGCGTTGGTATGAAAAATAATATGTTTGTGAGCGGTTCAAGGATGCTGCCAATTACGGGAACTGCTTTTAACTCAGAAGGAGTTATCGCAATGAATCCAAGCGTATCTTGAAACACTGATCCCGCTGTTCCTTGTTCTGCAATCGTTCGTTGGAGGCTGGTAGTATATGTTGCAACTTCAAGGCCGCCCCTGAAAAATTCCGTGAAAATTCCTCCTAGCGGCGTAAACGCAAGAAGTCCTGCTGCGGCTATAAATATCCCCGCAAGAGCCATATACCTCAGTTCGGCGTCAAAGTTCTTTTTCTGAATATAATACCATATCGTACAAACGCCTAATTCAAGTGCGGGTAAGAGGATTTTCTTTGGAATGCTTAAGTACCCAAAATAAAGTCCTTTGAGCAGCACTTCAATAAAAACCATCCCAATCAGTACGCTTCCCATTGAAATAAGATATTCCTTCATGTCCTCATTTTTCAAGTAGAGGAGCATTCCATATACGGGGATAAATATGATCAATGCGTTTATTGCAATGTTTGCAGATGACGTTCCTAACGAAAGTGCAAGAAACGCAACTGCACTTAGGAGTGCAAATGTTTTATCCTTTGTTTTAATTATCCATAAGATGCTTGCAAAAAATGCGGCCAATGCCATAAACGCAAGCGGTTGGATTTCAATTTCACCTGCAGAAAACTTAATCATTACAATAGGAAGAAACGAAGCAATTGTTGCGGCAACAATGCCGTATTCTTTTTTGTAATATGCGCTCACTGCAAAATAGATGAAAAAGGCCATAAGCACTGCGGCAAGGGGCGGATAAATATTCAATGTCAATGAAACTAAATAGTTAGAGTATTCTTGCGTATTTGTTATTGAATACCATAATGCCCCCATATACCCGAATATGGGCATTGTGCGGTGGCCAGTCTGTTCTTCAGGTACCCAGGCAGTACTATCAATCATTGGGTTGTGGCCTTCAGTTATTATTTGGTTTGGGATGTACGCATAAAAATAGGGGTCCAACTCTTCAAATACGGGGCTGTAGCTTTGAATTCTGGTAATGTATGTTATAACCAGTACGATAAGGAGCAATCCGCATACAACGTGTTCCTTAGTTATGTTTGTAGGAAGTTTTATTTCAGTTGGAATTGATTTTGTTACTAGTAACGCAGCTATGGCCGCGACCCACATTATTGCGTACGTTCCATACGCCAGTGCGGGTGAGAATAATACTCCAAACGGCTCTAGTACCATGGGTATTATGCTTGGGACAATGGTGCCTGCAAAAATGCCTATCATTGCATGCTCAAGAAGGTTCAAGCCGTGTTTTTTGAAAAACACGTACGAAAGCATTGCAAAAGGCAATCCTCCAAAAAGAAGTATGGTCAATAGGGTAACTAGTGGGTCAAAAGTAATCATGGTTTTTCACCTAAAAATATTGTGCGGTTTGTTCAGGTTCTTCTTTTGGCTTTGAAAGAATATTTGGGCATTTGACCCCCGTAACTATAGTCATGACCTTAACGGAATCATACATATCGTGATTGACACGTGCGCCCATTTTGACGCTTGCATTGTCATCAAAACTTTCAGTTATTTTATTTCCGATTGCAACTGCATCTCCAAGCGTAAATGCTGAGCCGCATTCAATATGGATGAGTGCGCCTTTTGCATTTTCATAATTGACGTCCAAAAGGGGATGGGCAAGCGTATCCTTTACTACTTCGTCGACCTTGTTTGTTCCTTTTGCTTCACCTAATGATATTACTGCGATGCCTCCTTCTGACATAACTGCGCGCACGTCTGCGTAATCGATATTCATTAAGCTTGGGAACATGATGGTGTCCGCAATGCCGCGTACTGCGCGGTTTGCAACGGAATCGACCACTTCAAACGCCCTGTCAAGCGCAAGGTTCGGGTAATTCTTAAGCAATAAATTATTGTCGATGACGATGACGGTGTCTGATTCTTTAAGCAATTCATTGATTGCCGCCTGTGCTTTTTTCGTTCTCATCCTTTCAAGCGCAAACGGATAGGTTACGATTGAA
>CAYSWK010000049.1:0-4396 GCA_964434735.1 Microcaldota archaeon
ATTCCATTTGAATTTATCTCTTTTTATTGGAATCAAAAGGAAATAGTGTGAGCGTTCTTTATTAAAACATCAAACGCACAACTATTAATGTGGCAACTTTTATCGGAATAGACTTGGCAGGAAGCCCAAAAAGGAATACGGGAATCTGCATTATTTGTAATGGAAACACTACCGTCCAGGTTGCGCATACGAATGAAGAGATTTATTCTATTCTAAGTAAATATGCTCACGCAAATCCAATTATTGGCATCGATGCCCCACTTACTTTACCGAAGGGGAGAAGATCAATTGAAGAAAATAATGGGATCCACTTTCGCCAATGCGATTTGGAATTACGTAAGCGCAGGATACGATTCTTTCCTATTACATTGGGACCAATGCGCATGTTGACTGCGCGCGGAATGGAACTTAAGGCATGGATTGAGAAAAATACGAACGCACGCGTGTATGAAATGTACCCGGGCGCAACGTTTGACGTTTTTGGAATAGAACGAAAGAACCAGAAACAAATCCTTTCGTGGGCACGAAAATTTGTCAAGCTTCAACAACGAAAATACATCCAAGACGAGCTTGACGCAATTGCCGGCGCCATAACGATGAAACTCTTTAATGAAGGCAAAGCAGACATGCTTGGAAAAGAAGATGGGATTATCGTGGTAGCAAAGAAAGATTAACTCGTCAGCCTCATCAAGATATCATACGCTTGAGTTGTTTCTGCCTGCTTAAGGACCAACAACGTATCCGTATAGCACGAAATAAACTCTGAAATATTGATTCCTTCAGCCGCAAGCGAATCAAGGATATGGGAAATGACTCCAGGAACATCTTCAATGTCCGTAGGACTATGAATCGTAATCAAATTCAAATTCTGCTCGGTACGAACGATGTTTTTTGACTTTCGTATCTTTTCCATCTCACTTTCCTCAACCACGTACGTAACTGTATGCTTGCTTTCGACATATGAAAGATACTTCAATCCCTCGATATCATTATTTGCAATAATGACTGCCACTTTTGTCTTTACCGAAAGCGAGCTTTTCCTTAAAACACTCAAAATCTTTCCTTCCAAATCCTCGCCCTTCTCTTCCATACGTACCGCAAGGCGCACCAGTGCCATCTTGATTGCATTTTCCTTTTTGGCGTTCCCAAACGCTTCTATGGAAATCTTACGTGCAAGCGCTGAATAATTAACCACCTTTTCACGGAGTATTTCCTTCAAGAAAGGGCGACGTTTCACATATAGCCATACGAGCTCGGAAAGGGATTCCATAGGTTACATTTGTAACAAATATATTTAAATTTGTAACATTTAACGCACAATATTTATAAACAAAAAAACGACCGAAAGATAACATGCAATTACAATTACAGGCAAAACCGGGACCTCAGGCAACACGCGCCTCAAAGCACGTGCTTGCTTCACCCCGCGCATCAAACATACTCGTTATCAAAATAAGCGGAAAATTATGCGAAGAAACTCAGCTTGCAAAGCTTGCGCATGACCTTAAATCATTGAATAACCAAGGATACAAAATCGTACTAATTCACGGGGGCGGAAAACAAATTGACAGCGCACTTGCAAATGCGAGTATACCTACTGTGAAAAAAGATGGCAAACGTGTTACACAAGCAGCTGCAATTCCCCTCATTGTTGAAACGCTTGCAGGCATAAACAAATCAATTACCTGCGCACTTGCGCAGGAAGGAATAGCTGTCTTTGGTGCAAACGGCAAAAATGTCGAAATTGTTAAAGCTACTCCACTTGAAGGGTTTGAACGCGCAGGGACTGCAACAAAAATGGACATCAACATACTCGCAGGTCTTCTTAGCATACAGGATGTCGTCGTACTTTCATGCATTGGAAAAGATGAAAAGGGATTTCTTAATGTAAACGCAGACGACGTTGCACAAATGGCAGCTCACGGATTGCACGCAAAAAAACTCATACTTCTTTCTGATGTTTCAGGCGTCCTTGGCAACCCCCAGGATCCAACAAGCATCATACCAACCATTACTCCTCAACATGCACAAAAACTTATCGAAACAGGAGCGGCTTCTGGCGGAATGGTTGAGAAAATACTCCAATGCCTTAAAGCAACAGAAGGCGGAAGTTCCGTAGTTCTTGCAAGTGGAACTATTCCATCATTAGTTGACCTTCTGGGTGGAAAAATACCATGCACTACTTTCGTAGGTGCTACAGCATAATACTCGGTTGATTTATATGACAAAAGAAAAAGTAATACTGGCATATTCGGGCGGATTGGATACTTCATGTATTCTCAAATGGCTTGTGGACAAGGGTTACGATGTCATCGCATACGTTGCAGACATCGGCCAACCGGGTGAAGACTTCGAGGCAATTCGTAAGAAGGCACTTGCCGTAGGCGCATCAAAAGTCTACGTTGAAGACATCAAAGAAGAATTCGTAACTGATTTTATTTTCCCCGCAATCAAGGCAAACGCAATTTATGAGCACAAATACTTGTTAGGAACGTCACTTGCACGTCCCTGTATCGCAAAAAAACAAGTAGAAATTGCAATGAAGGAAGGCGCACAATACGTGGCACATGGTGCGACGGGAAAAGGTAATGACCAAGTTCGTTTTGAATTGACTGCATATGCGCTCTGCCCAGGACTAAAGGTTATTGCTCCTTGGAAAGACGCAGAGTTCCTTGCACAATTCAAAGGACGCAACGATTTGATCGCCTATGCTCAAAAAAACGGGATCCCCATCAAGGCAACTGCGGCAAAACCCTACTCCACTGACGCAAACCTCATGCACATCAGTTATGAATCGGGAATTTTAGAAGACCCAAAAGCAGCACCGCCTGAAGATATATTTGAATGGACCAAATCGCCCCAACATGCGCCGGATAAGGAAACATTCCTTGAAATCCACTTTAAGGACGGCGTCCCGACAAAAGTAGTCAATACCCACGATGGAACGATAAAGGAAAAGCCACTTGAACTATTTGAATACCTGAATGCAGTTGGTGCTGAAAACGCAATCGGACGCGTTGACATTGTTGAAAACCGCTTTGTGGGCATCAAGTCCCGCGGAGTGTACGAGACGCCCGGTGCAACCATCCTCCTTAACGCACACATGGATATGGAAGGAATTACCATGGATCGTGAAGTAATGAAGCTTCGCAACATGATCACGCCCAAATTCACCGAATTAGTGTACAACGGCTTTTGGTACTCACCAGAAATGGATTTCATCATGGCATCAATCAACAAAAGCCAGGAATTCATCACAGGCGTAGTGTACCTTAAATTGTATAAGGGAAACGTAACCATAACGGGCCGTGAATCAAAATACTCGCTTTACAACCAGGACCTCTCAAGTATGAACATTGAAGGCGGCTTTAACCAGCAGGATTCGATTGGATTCATCAAAATCAACGCAATCCGCTTGATGGCGCACCATGCCATTATTAAGCAGAAGAAAGAAGGGTAGGTATGGCAAAACTCTGGAGCAAAGGCGCGGATGTCAACAAGACTGTTGAGGCATTCCTTGCAGGGGACAATTCCGCTGACCAGGAACTGGTCACGTACGAATGCTTTGCAAGTGCAGCACATGCCAAAATGCTTTGCAAAATAGGCATTCTTACCAAAAAGGAGCTTGAGCAGATCCTTCCGCTACTTAATGAGATACGTCTTCTTGATTCGAAAGGTAAGTTCGTAATTACTCCTGAAGATGAAGATGTCCACACTAAAGTTGAGAACTACCTTGTTTCAAAACTGGGAGAAGTAGGAAAGAAAATTCATACCTATCGTTCACGCAACGACCAAATCATCACGGATATGCGCCTGTACAGCAAGGCAAAACTTCGTGAACTCAAAGAAAATGCAGTAGCTCTTGCCCAAACGCTTGTTGCATTTGCAAAAAAACATGAAAAGGTGCCGATGCCCGGATATACTCATATGCAACGCGGGATGCTTTCTTCAGTAGGTTTATGGGCATCTGCGCATGCGGAAAGCTTGCTTGATGATATTGAATTGATTGATGAGACCTATGCGATTATAGATCAATCTCCGCTTGGAAGCGGCGCAAGCTACGGCATTCCTGAGAAAATTGACCGCGAATTTACTGCAAGGGAGCTTGGTTTTGCAAAAGTGCAAAATAATGTTTTGTATTGCCAGAACTCCCGCGGAAAGTTTGAAGGAATGGTTGCAAACGCCTGCTCACAGGTAATGATTATGCTTAGTAAGATTTCCCAGGATATCGTGCTCTTTTCAACATCCGAATTTGGATATTTCAAACTTTCCGAAAACATAAGCACAGGTTCAAGCATCATGCCCCAAAAACGCAACCCGGATGTTGCCGAGTTGGTTGAGGGGCTTGCAAGCATGGTGCTTGCGTACGAATCCGCAATCAAAAACGCGTCTTTGG
>CAYSWK010000050.1:0-4362 GCA_964434735.1 Microcaldota archaeon
ATTCCAAATTCATTATCTGCATATCTTTTTACTACTTCAAACGAATCATCACGAAGTATTTCGATATTTTTATTCGTGAAAAGTTCCTTGCTTTCAGGGTTCCAGGACGCGAGCGTATAAACGGCATTTGATATTTCGCACGTAACTACTCGTCGTGCACGTTGTGATGCTTCAATCGCAATATATCCAAGGCCCATACATGTGTCAAGCACGTAATCGGTTGGCTTGATATGGAGTTTTGCAACAACTTCCTGCGCGTAGCTTTTCGGATGCTCAAAATCCCTCACGAGCTGCATGCGCAATCCATCTATCTCGAGAATCGGGTAGTCATTGTACATCCGTAATTTGTACAGATGCTCATCAAACGCGGCAAGCTTGAATTCCTCGCTTCCTTTGGTTGCATAAATCCAATTCTCATCATAAGAATACTCATACCCTTTGTACGTGCACCAGAAGTGGCGCTCGTGATCGTTTTTCAGTTTCCTGTTTTCAGTTTCGGCTTTTGAGTTATGTGGCACGTGCGGCACTCCTTATTACCAAGTCAATTCTTCACAGCCCATGAAGTCCTGCAATACTTTCGGAATTTTTACGCAATCCTTTTCTTGGTAATTCTCAAGTATTGCAACCATCGTTCGACCGACAGCCAACCCCGATCCATTGAGAGTATGGACAAACTCAAGTCCCGTTTTTCCGCGGAAACGTATGTTTGCCCGTCGCGCCTGGAAATCGGTACAATTTGAGCATGAGGAAATCTCGCGGTACTTGCCTTGGCTTGGTACCCATACTTCAATATCGTGTGTCCGTGCTGATGCAAAACCCATGTCTCCTGTGCATAACTTTATGGTCCGGTAGGGAAGTTCAAGTGCCTGTAAAATTCGTTCCGCATCATGAGTGAGGCTTTCCAGTTCCTTGAAGCTGTTTTCAGGGTGTGCAAATTTGACTAATTCAACTTTGTTGAACTGGTGTTGCCTGATGATTCCCTTAATGTCTTTGCCGTATGCGCCTGCCTCCTTGCGATAGCAGGGCGTGTATGCGGTAAATTTGATGGGAAGTTGCTTTTCCTCTAAAACTTCATTTGCAAAGAGGTTGGTTACGGGGACTTCAGATGTAGGGATGAGCCACAAATCTTCTTGTGTTGAATATAGGTCATCCTTGAATTTTGGCAATTGCCCGGTGCCTTGCATTATTTCAGTTTTAACTAAATGCGGAGGTATTATTTCCGTGTATCCATTTGACGTATGGGTTGCAAGCATGAAATTGATTAATGCCCGTTCCAGTTTTGCCAAAGGTCCCTTTATAACTGTGAAACGATGCCCACCTAGTTTGCTCCCCCTATCAAAGTCAAGCCAGCCTGTTTTTGTACCTAACTCATCATGCGAGAGGACGTCTCCTTCTTTTTTGCGTGGTTTTCCCCAGTGCCTGAGTTCCTTATTCTCTGTTTCGTCCTTGCCAACGTTAACCGAAGCATCTGGAATGTTAGGTACGGTTAAAAGGAGTGCCTTAAGCTGGTTTTCAAGATCCTCCGTTTTGAGGTTTATTGCCTTTATTTCCTCGGCAACTATTTTTGAACGATCGATTTGTTTTTGAGCGTCTTTTTTGCTTTTTTTGAGCTCGTTGATTTCGAGTGAAAGCTTGTTTCGTTCCGCACGTAAGGTATCTTCCTGTGATTTGATCTCTCGCCATTCCTGGTCGAGGCTTGCGATGGCACTAAGAACTGCCTCGCGGTCAGTGTAGTTCCTGTCGTGAAGAGCTTTTTTGAGAATTGCAGGGTTTGCCCTGACAAGCTTCAAATCTATCATAAAAAAAGATAAGGATAAGAGATATTAAAAATTAAAGGGAAAGAGGGATTCAAACGGTTATCCCGTTTCCCGTCCGGCCATATGCTTTTTTTGCGCATAATCTGCCGAAGCTGCACTGTACCAGGAATCATAATTCTCCTGTATTTGTTCTTCAATGCTTCGCGCATGTACTAATGCGTCAATCACGTGTTTTTTCTCAACAAATACTTCTTTTTCCATGACTGCGAGGTCTCCTGAAAGTTTTATGAGCCCGCTTAAATTTCTTAAGCGAAGTGAAAGTGCATTGCTTGTCCTATCCACTGTTCGTGCAATTCGGGAGGCCTCATTCCATATTTCTTCAACCGCCTTGAATGTAAAATGCGCTATCTTGCCGTCGCGTTTTACTTCCTGTGCGATGAATTGGCAGAGTTTGTACCTGTTTGCAAGGTTGTCAGGCATGGTGCTTTTCATGAGAACTTCATATCCATCCCCACGTATTCTTGAGCGTAAGGGAGGTATGAGCGTATGAATATCATTGAGGTTTATTGCACCTACCAAAAGAAAATCGCACGGTGCGCTTTCAACACGGATACTTGCGCCGCTTGAGGTTGGATTTCTTCCGACGATGGGGAAGTGTTTGTCCTGCATCGCAGTTAATATGAATTTCTGGATAGGTCCAAGCGTTGCCAATTCGTCTATGAAAAGAACTCCTTCGTGCGCTTCATGGACTGCGCCCGCGATAACTCGTTGGTAAGCAGGCGTTCCCAGTTGCGGGTGGTCGTTGTAAGGGTCATGCTTAATATCTCCAAGCATTTCGGTTTCGCTTGCTGCACTTGCTTGGACAAAGGTTGACCTGTTAAGGGGGACGATTACTTTTCGTTGTTGCCTTCTCATTTTTTCTTCAAGTTTCTTGAGGTCTGCTTCGGTGAGCATGTTGACGTTTCCATCGCCGAGTAAATCATAAACGACTCGCTCTTGTTTTCCATCGCTTCGCACGCGCGTCGTTGTTACGCGTGGCACGGGGCCTTGGCTTACCATTGCTTGCGGATCCCTGAATACGGGAGGTATCCCCGGCTGGAACTTGTCGGCGCCGCATGCGCCGCATACAAGTGTACGTGCATCGCTTTGTGATCCGCATCGTTTGCATCGAAGCCCAAGGCGTTCTGCAACCATGGGCGGAACCTCGTACGCCATGAGGATATGGCCGATGTGGGAATTGTCCTTTTCCTCTTTCATATGACTTTGGTTTCTTACTTCTATTATTGGCCTTTCGGGCCTTTCGGCATTGGGTAAAACAGAAACTTCAATCGTGGGCTTGGGAAGCACTGAAGCGATTGCCTGCGCAATAAGGCTTTTGCCCGTCCCCGGAGGCCCCACAAGTAGTAAATGTCTTCTTTGTATTGGAACCATTTTTGCGATTCGGACAACTTCGTCCTGGCCGATGATTCGTTCAAACGGGTCAACGGGGATAGGTATCTCCGAAGTGTTGTCGAATTTTATTGGTTTCATGAATTAAATAGTCAAATCCGTATATTTAAACCATTGTATTCCAAAATTCATTATGGTTACCAAAATCATCGGGATTCTTAACGTAACTCCCGATTCCTTTTTTGACGGTAATGAAAAACAGTCTGTTTCCCAACTTACGGCCAAGGCAGTTGCAATGGCACAGGCAGGAGCCACATTCATAGATATTGGAGGGGAAAGCACCCGGCCCCAAAGCAAGGATGTTTCCATCGAAGAAGAGCTTAATCGTGTCATTCCGGTTTTTAAGGAGCTCAAAAAATATCCTAAAATCAAATTAAGCATAGACACGACCAAGCCCGAGGTTGCGCGCGAAGCGCTTAAATTGGGCGCTTCAATGGTCAACGATGTCTCCGGCCTTCAGAATGAAAAAATGCGCACTATTGTTGCGGCCTACCAAACGCCTTGCATTCTTATGCATTCCTTTGGGCCCATACGCCCTATGACGTTCGATCCTTCAAAAGATATGCTCTTTGAAGTGCTTTCCTTTTTCAAGAAACGCACTAAAGAGTGTATTGCAAGCGGAATCAAAAAGGAAAACATTATCCTTGACCCTGGAATAGGCTTTGGAAAAACACTTGAGCAGAACCTTGATCTTTTAAGAAACCTTGATCAGCTTACCTCGCTTGGGTTTCCCCTGTGCATAGGTCATTCACGAAAATCCTTCATCGGGAAATTGCTTGGTTCGCAATCAAATCCCCTGCCTCCTGAAGACCGGTTGGAAGGAACGTTGGCAATTAGTATCTACTGTGCTTCAAAAGGCGTGGACTATTTGCGAGTGCATGATGTAAAGGAGACGGCACGGGCTTTAAAGGTATTTTCGATTTTTAACGAGTAAGCGTCATTTTTTGCATTACCAATGCCGCAATCGCAAGAAGAATTACACTAACAATTATCGTTCCTAAAACCCAATTTCTTTTTTTACTCCAATTTTGTGCCTCTTCCTTATCCCACATGACAAAATAGCGAGGCCCAAGGCCAGTTCTGTTCCAGAATATTACTGCCTCTTGTGATTCCACCTTGAATTCCTTTTTGATTTCCTTAATCAATTCAGCGCTTG
>CAYSWK010000051.1:0-4202 GCA_964434735.1 Microcaldota archaeon
TACGCAAGTATTTTCAGGCCATGGCGAGCCCACCACTTTGGAAAAGGAAAAGTGGTTGTTTTAGGGAATATTGCTAAAGCAAAAACTATTTGAGGATACTATTTCATATTTAAACGTGAGATTATGGCCTGCACAAAAAATACCACACTTGCATTGCTCAACAAGCTTCTTGCAAAAAGCGAAATGACTCAAACAGATGCACTTGAAATTGGAAACAAGGTTAAGCACGGCGCTGCGAAGAAACTTGGTTTTATTTAGGCATTTTATTTTATGAAAAAGAAGCTTCTGGCATGAAGTAAACGTAAACAGCATCATTTTTATTCCTCCTTTCCTACTAGTAAAACATGGCTTCCGTTCCTCGTGTCATGTCAACTCAGCATCCGGACAACATTTCCATGCCCTTTTTTGCAAACGGCGAAACGCTCGCAGGCGAAGATGAGATAAAAGAGGCTTATTTTGCATTTTCACAATTGGGTGCAACCGAACAAATGTGGGATTCAGAAGGCAAGGATGTTGACGATCAGGTTGTTGAAAAATTGCTTTCACGATACACTGAATTTTTCCAGCAGAACATACTTGGGAAAGATTTTAGGCTCACTTACCGCGTACCTAACCCGAGCGTCCAGAAGGAGCAGGGGAAAATATTGCTTGAAACGCTTCAAACTATTCCGCGTGCGTATGATGTTGCAAAGCTCATGCACGATACGCCGCCAGTGTTTGAAGTTATTTTACCCATGACAACGAGCGCACAGGAAGTGGATTTGGTAAAAAATTATTATGAAAAAATTATCATCGGCCAAAAGAACATGACTCTTGCTCGCGGAAAAACAATCAAGGACTGGGTAGGGGATTTCCAGCCTGAAACGATTAATGTTATTCCTCTTTTTGAAAACCTCGATTCCATTTGGGAATCTGCCGATATCGTTAAGGATTACCTTAAAGGCAAGCGCATCGAGGAGCAGCGCGTGTTCCTTGCGCGAAGTGATCCGGCGCTCAATTACGGAAGCGTCTCAGCCGTTTTAATGGACAAAGTCGCTTTGATGAACCTTGACGGATTGCAAGAAGAAGAAAGCGTTGAAATCCTTCCTATACTGGGTGTTGGCGGAACCCCTTTTAGGGGTAATTTCAACCCTCATAACGTTTCAAATTGTATGGACGGCTACCCGAGCGTTCAAACATTCACGATTCAATCCTCATTCAAGTTTGACAATCCTTTTAGGGACGTAGTCAATGCTGTTGATATTATCAATAAAACAAAGCGTGGCAAGGCCCGAATTATTGATGAAATGAAAGCAGAGAGCATTATCAATAAAATAAAGGATGAATACCAGGAGCAGATCCTTCTTCTGGCAGATTATATCAATAAAATCGCAGCAAAGCTTCCCAACAGGCGCGCAAGGAAACTCCATATCGGGTTGTTCGGTTATTCCCGTTCAATGGGCGGTGTAAAAATGCCGCGGGCAATTAAATTTTGTGGTGCGTTATACTCTCTTGGGATTCCGCCCGAAATTTTAGGTTTGGGCGCATTGAATGCCAAGGATATGGACCAGGTCCGTGATATGTACAAGAATATTGACAAGGATATTGCAGATTCACTTGCATACCTTAATACGGGCGTTCTTGATAAAATGCCTAGTGCGGTAAAAAAACACGTGACCAAGGCACTTGAGCATTTTGACTATGAAGTTAATGAAGAACATGCGCGTGTTACTTCAAGGATATATTCGCATCTTTCAAAGAATGAAGAAACGCTCCTTTCAGAGGACGTTATCCGAAGTGCCTGGATGCGAAAAACAATTGGGTGAACGTATGAATAAATTAACAACAAGCAGCATTTTCCTTTTTGTTGCATTCCTGCTATTATCTGGATGCACATCAAGTAGTACCAAATCTCATGACGGCGGTTTTTATACAATGGAATATCCTTCTTCATGGGGTTCTCAATTGGTCGGGGAAGGAGATGGAGCGTTTTATCAGTTTGTTCAGGAAGAGCCGTATATGTCTTTGATTGTGCAGGATTTAGTATACTCAGAGGATCTTAATGAATTAAGCGAGTATGAGGCGTTTGAACTTAGTCTTTCTGATGAAGGAGAGACATTGGTGTCAAGCCGTACCATCTCGTTTAAGGGCGTTAATTCTTTGGAAATAATCAGCACTCATGAGGATTCTGGAACACTCAAAACCACTACGCTTTACGTTCCTCGTAAGGATTATATTGCAGTCATAAGTTATGAGTACCTAAAAAGTGAGGAATCTCAAGCGCTTCCACCTATTAAGAAAGCCCTGGAATCGATTTCTTTCAAATAACTCTTCTCTTTTTATTTCTCATTGTTGAATTGATGTCATGATTGAGCTTGTTCTTCTGCGTCATGGCGAAAGCACCTGGAATAAGGAAAATCGGTTCACCGGATGGACTGACGTTGACCTTTCAGCCAAGGGTGTGCAGGAGGCGCATGATTCTGCACAAGAACTCATAAAGAAGCATTTTGTTTTTGATCTTGCATTTACGTCAGTACTTAAACGTGCGATACGGACACTTTGGATCGTTCTTGATGATATGGACCAGATGTGGATTCCCGTTGTCCGTGATTGGAGGCTTAATGAGAGGCACTATGGTGCGCTTCAGGGCCTTAATAAAGTGGAAACCTCCAAAAAATACGGTGAGGATCAGGTAAAAATTTGGCGTAGGAGTTTTTCCGTTGCCCCTCCGCCGCTTGAAGCAGATGATGAACGGCACCCAAGGCACGACCGAAGGTATGCATCCCTTAAGCCAAAAGAACTCCCGTGCGGCGAATCCCTTAAGGATACTATTGCACGTTTTCTTCCCTTTTGGGAGAAGGAAGTTATTCCGCTTCTTCGCAAAAAGAAACGGGTTCTCATTGTGGCTCATGGCAATAGTCTTCGTGCATTGGTTAAGCATCTTGACAATTTGTCAGAAGAGCAGATTATGGAAACCAATATTCCCACAGGAATTCCATTAGTATATGAACTTGATGAATCAACACTCAAACCGATAAAGCATTATTATTTGGGCGACGAAGACAAGATCATAAACGCAATCAATTCAGTAGCATCACAAGGTAAAAAACGTTGAGAAGTATATGAGAGAGGGAGCACCTATGTCACTTTCAGAAGAAGCACTGGAGATACATAAAAAATACCATGGAAAAATAAGGGTTGAAGCATCTGCTCCTCTTAAGACTCAGAAGGATATGGCGTTGTTTTATACGCCCGGCGTTGCCGAAGTTTGCAAGGCAATTGCAAAGGATCCTGAAACGGCATATGAGTATACGTTCAAGCGAAACACGGTCGGTATTATTACGGATGGTACGCGTGTGCTTGGTTTGGGAAATATTGGCCCCTTGGCTGGTTTGCCCGTTATGGAAGGAAAAGCAATGATCATGAAGGCATTTGCAAATATAGATGCATTTCCTCTTTGCCTGAAAACAAAAACGGCAGACGAATTTGTTGAGACGGTTGAGCGCCTTGAGCCCGTATTCGGTGCAATAAACCTTGAAGACATTGAAACCCCTAAAGTATATGATATTGAGGAACGGCTTACCAAAAGCATGCCTATTCCGATTTTCCATGACGATCAGCACGGTACCGCGATTGTTACGTTGGCGGGCCTCATCAATGCGCTTAAAGTTGTAGGTAAGGACAAGAAAGAGGTAAAAGTGGGCATCATAGGCTCAGGTTCGGCAGGATATGCTATAACAAAATTGCTTTCATTTTATGGATTCGGCAACGTCATTACATTTGATTCAAAGGGCGCACTCTCGCGAAAACGAAAGGATTTGGATGCGTACAAATCAAAGCTTGTTGACATGACCAATCCCCATGATTTCCATGGCACCATTGATCAGCTTGAGGGTGCAGATATTCTTGTTGCCGCCTCAAAACCGTTTTCCATTCCTGAGAAGACCGTTCATTCAATGAAGCAAAAGAACATTGTGTTTGCGCTTTCAAATCCGACTCCTGAGATCAGCCTTGAGGACGCACGAAAATTCGGTATTTCCGTATTTGGAAGCGGCCGAAGCGATTACCCGAACCAAATTAACAATTCGCTTTGTTTCCCCGGATTTTTGCGCGGGTTGCTTGATTTACGGATAAGAAAACTCAATCAAAAGATGTTTGTAAGCGCTGCAGAAGCAATCGCTTAACTCGTTTCAAGTGCTGACATTAAAAAAGGGATTGTTGTT
>CAYSWK010000052.1:0-4125 GCA_964434735.1 Microcaldota archaeon
CCAAGAAGTATGTCAAAAAGAAGTACCTTCCAGATTTTTTTACGTACCATTCCAAGTGAGGATTTGAATCCGTCAAACCAGCTCATATTGCCAAGTACCACATTTATTTTCCAGAACTGAGTAAAGAAAAAATAAATGCTGCTTAGTACCCAAAAGAGGGCCATAATCGCGAAGACGACCGCATAGAATCCAAGAATTGCGCCCAGGAACGAAAGCCCTGATTTTGAGCTTGCCCCTGATAGTGCGGCACTTCCAAAAATACCTCCAAGACCTAAGAAGAATATGGCCCCCATGCTTAATGTGGCGCCCGTTGCTAGAATCGTTTCTATAATAAATAACGGCAGTGCTTTTTTCCTGAGTTTTCTGCTTTCTTCAAGTACTGCAATTTGTTTGCCTTCGTTTTGTGCTTTACCTGCAGAATAGGCCACAAGATCTGCACTGTATGCATACCATCCGCTGATAAATAGGATAGGCAATGCAGCAAGTACGAATAATCCTACGAATAGGAAGGTTTTCGTTTGATCTGCAAATGCGTCTTGTATGAGTTCATATATGTTGAATGTCCCGGTTGTTGCAGCAAAAATAATTCCCAGCAACAAGGTGACTATTCCAAGCGCAAGGATCCCTGCAAGAGTATATCCGTATGAAATGGCCATGATTCGTATAAAATCATAAGTTCTATTCTTGGCGTCCTTTGAAAAGAGGGATATATTTTTTGAGATGATTTCTATTATATTATCTAATGAAGATGGTTTCTTTTGGTCTTGTGTGGTTGCCATAATATAGAAGAGCACCGCAGTATTTAAAAACTGTTTGGAGAACATGTATTCTGTTAGCGGCCACAGGAGAGAGGTACCACCCGATCCCATCCCGAACTCGGAAGTTAAGCTCTCTTACGGTGTTGCTTGTACTGGTCTATGATCGGGAACGCGCGCTGCTGCTGACACTTTTAACAAAAAGGGGCATGCTGGTTTCAACACCGGTGTGCCCCTTTTTGCTTTATAGGGCTTTTTATGACAAATCTTACTTTTCAAGAACGTGCATTAAAGGACATTCAAAAGCTTGAAACTGCACTTCGTGAATTTGAGCAAGACTCGCAACTCAAAACGAACTACGGATCAGTTCTTGACTGGGCAACCAACTATTTTAACGATTCAAAGCATTTTTACGAACAAAAAGACTATTTCACTTCATTTGGCGCGGCAAATTATGCCTACGGGATGCTTGATGCCATTTTGATTGCAGAAAAGAAAAAAAAGGACGAGTGCTAAATTTCTTCAACCGTTGTTGCCTCGCCCGCACTTTTATTTCTTAAAAGCCGGTAGCTTGAGGCAAATTCAGATCCCATAAGCCCTTCCTCATGCGTAATAACTACTGTTTGGTCTATGACTTCAGGTACCTTGAATTGCAAGGTGTGTGAAAGAAGCTCAATTGCGCCCTTATCAAGGTTATGGGTGGGTTCATCAAGCACCAAAAGAGGGAAAGAGGGTGTCAAGACCATTGAAAGCGCAACGCGAAGCACGAGTGCGGCACATGCACGCTCCCCTCCGGAAGCAACGCTTTCAAGCGATTTCCACGTGCCGTCAAACACTTCGCACGCATAATCCTTCTCTTCAGCAATGAGCCGGATGTTTTGGTAATCGCGATAAGGGTAAACTGCGTTCCAGATGCTGTTCATAGTTGTATTTATCGCTTCAACTAGCTGTGTTCGAAGTTCAAGCTGGGTTTCAAGCAATGCTTGCTTGTACACGCCCATTTCTTGCTCAAGCGATTCAAGTTCCGTCAGCTCATTTTTTGCTTTGGATGCCTTTGCTTCCTTTTGTAGTATGTCTGTAAGTGAGTGCTGCGCCAGTTCCGTTTCCTTTCCAAGAACCTGCATGTCCTTTTTTACTCCTTCAAAATCAACCCGAGCCTGCATCATTTCCTTTGTAATTGCATCAAATCGCAACGTATCAAAGGAAGGAAGGGTGGTTTTGAGTTTTTCGCATTCCGTTTCAAGTGATTTTTTACGAACCGAATTGGCATATTCCTTTTCAAGGGCCGCATGGGCAACTGTTTTTTCCTTCTGTGCTTTCCGTTTGGCTTCAAGGATCGCGTTCATTCCTTCTATTTCCTTTCGTATTGCGTTCCCTTGCTCTTCAATCGAGTTCTTTTCCTTTTCAAGCGAGTCAATATCAATTCTTTTTGCTTTTGAAAGCTGTGCCTCAAGCACCTTCGCACGTTCAATGGTGCTTCGCTTCGCAGCGGACTGTTGAATGAGAAGAGTAATTTCTTTTTCATAGGTCGCAATTGCTTCTTTGCATTGTTTTTCCCTTGAGAGCTTTCCTTCTTTTATTTTTTCCCACGTTTTTGCATCAAGCGCCTGCTCGCACACAGGACAATGCTCTTCAACGGGAGAATGCGAAAGCGATTTTTGTATGTCAAGGATCTCTTTATTCAGACCAGGTATAAGGGATTTCTTTTCAACAAGCTCCTTTTTGAGTACCTCATCCTCTTCGATAAGGAGCGCAAGCGTTTTTGTTCCTAGAACTGATTTGAGTTCTTTTTCATATGTATCTATTTTCGTATTTTCTTGCACTGCCTGCTTGATTGCCTGTTCAACTTGGCCGTGTTTTTTTGCAAGTGAGTTGTATTCGTTTGTTTTGTGGGTAGCTCCTGCACCGAGTGTCGTTAGCTCCTTTTCCAAGGCCGCTATTTCCTCCTTTGCCAAAGCAAGCTGCTCATGCGAAACTTGCTTCGCGCTTGATAATTCTTTTATAATCGTTTCAATTTCTCTGAGTTTATTCTTATGATTCTCAAACGCCAGTTTTTGTTTTGAAAGTGCGACATACTCAAGGTCCAAAGCCTCAACATGCGTTGCCTTGGTTTTTGCAAGCGTTTCAAGCTCCTCTTTTCGTTTGGTAAGTTGGATTATTTTTTCTTGTGCCTTTGTTATCTCTTCCCGGATAATTCCATGCGCATTTGCATCATATTCCGTTAATTTTACCGTTCGTAAGGAACGGATGCGGTTGTGCACGCTCGTTGCGTTTGTCCGTGCCGTTTCAAACTTATCCAACCCAAGTAGGGCATCCATTTGTTCCTTTCGTGCCTTGGGGTCGAGTGAAAGGAAATGGTCTATATTGTTCTGTTCGCTGTACACTGCACGTGTGTACAACTCATAGTCTATCCCTAAGCTTTGTGAAACGTATTCATTTACCGAAGTGGTTGTTGAATCAATGAGTTTTGAGTCCTTGTATACGTATGCCTCGCTTTTTGCGCCCCGCTTGGTTCGTTCAAGCACGCGTTCTATTGCGTATGAATGTTCCCCTTGCGTTATTTCAAGACGTACCTTTGCATGGTCTGCACCGTTTTTTATGATGTCGTCCAATTTTCGTTTTCTTCTTTCGAGTGCGGGGAAGGTGCCAAAAAGCGCAAAGCAGATGCCATCAAGGATGCTTGATTTTCCGGCACCCATAATTCCGATGATAAGGTTCGTTCCCTTCCTGAAGCTGACCTTCGTATGTGCATGCGAGCGGAAATTTTCTAAATAAAGGGATGTGAGCATCAAGAAGTAGTTATTGGCAAGGTATTATAGGAATTTAGTTTGGGGTTGAACGTATTTTTGCAAGTACTGCATCAACAAATTCATCCTGTTCTTGTTGACTTTTTTCTTGTATTGCCTGGAGGACATACAATCGTACGGTATATCGTGCACTTTCGTCTGATTTCTCCCGCAATGCTTCAAGGTCATTTCTATTCCATTCAATAAGTTCAGATCCTTGATAATTAACAACCAGTTCATACGTTATATTTTGTACTCCGCCTTCCTCACGGACTTTTTCATGGAAGGACAATCCGTCAATAGTTGAAATGCTGTCTTGTTCGAATTCTTTTGCCTTGAAGGTAGTTTCCTTGTATTTTTGTGCAGGTGTTTGGCCCGCGCATCCTGCAAGGAACAGCGCAATGACCAGTATCGCAAGTATTTTTTTCATGTGCTCAACCATATTCATCCGTTGTGAATGCTCTTAAATTGACGCCATCACTATTTTTTATGTGGATGATGATCAAGGTGATCGCTGAACTCCCGCCCTAAGCCGTCAAAAGCCACGGTGGGAATTATGTAGATTGACGTGCGGTCTGACACAA
>CAYSWK010000053.1:0-4049 GCA_964434735.1 Microcaldota archaeon
TTAACGCGGGCGGATCAGTCTATATTGCACTAATTCTTTTGCCTCTGCCAGGTTGTCAAGCTGCTTTTTTATGTCTTCTTTAGGCGTGTTGAAGGGCATCATTACTTGCACAACAATTGATTTGGGTAATGTTTCATCACCAGGGAACCATTCGTTAACCGCTTTGTCACCGTAATAAAAATGCAAAAAACCGGAGGTAAGTGTCACGCCATTTGGAAACTTTTTGGCATCCGTGAAAAACGCAACATTTTCAGAATTGAAGCCGTGTGCGTCTTTTATATCGACCATGCCGTTTACCTTTGGAACCTCCTCCCTACTGGTAGCGCGTAACGATATGTCTTGAGTTCCCGGTACGGCAGCCGTTAAAAAGATCTTTTTTTGTTGTGAACTAACTTGGTCTGTAACGATTGCCCAACTTGCCACTATGGGCGTTTTTTTATATTTTGCTATGAACACTTCCCGACCGGCAACGGTTTTTGGCTCAAAACCGAGTTCACTAAACATTTCAGAAAATTTCTTTTTATCATCATCATACGTTTGCAATGTCTGGCGTGTGACAAAAAAATAATATAGTGCGGCGATTATGAGAGCGATAATAATCACTACCACCATCAAACCGGGCAACGTGAGCGTATTGTTCCTAGCATCAAAAAAGAATGATAGCATATAATTTAATTTTCAGCAAACCTTTAAATCATCAAACTTTGCTACTTATTCTATGATCCTTTCAAACGAGGACCTCAAATTATATTTGAAAAAGGGAATAATAAAGATTGAACCGCTGTCGCAGGACCAAATCGGAAGTGCAACGATCGATCTTACGCTAGGAAACGAGTTCTGGTTTTTCAAGAAAAAATACCTTACTGATGAACCTGTTGACTTGAGCAAAGTCCCGTTTCAGGAAGCAACGCAAAAATCCGTGCTTCCTTCAGTTACGCTTGAATCCGGCGCCATGTGCCTTGGAATCACCAAAGAGAAAATAACGCTTCCAGCTACGATTATGGGGAGACTTGAAGGACGTTCGCGTTTTGCGCGCATGGGGTTGGCAGTCCATATTACAAGCGCAGTAGTACAGCCAGGAGTTTCAAACCACCAGGTTTTGGAAATTGTTAATTATGCCCCTTTTCCCGTAACGATCCATGCAGGGATGCGCATTTCCCAGGTTGTTTTCTATGAGCTTAAGAATCCAAGCACCAAGCCATATGTGAAATTCGGCAGTGTTGCAAAACACCAGTGATGTGCATGGAACAGAAAACGGAACGTTTTGGTGAGCACTTTAAGATTTTTATCATTTCTCTTGTGCTGTTCGTTATTTTTATTCTTTTTTTAGCCGGAAGTTCAAAACCGTCAACTGTTTTGTTCGAAGCTGAAAATCTAACCAATACGAAAAATTTTTCCCTTGTGCCGTATTCTTATTTTAAATATAATATTACGTTGGAAGGGAATTATTCTGACGTTGTGGAATTCCGTACGATCTCTGCCCCGTCGTGCCTTGTGCTTGCGCTTGATAATTCAAAATCCCGCATGGGAACGTGCATTTATCCGGACGGAAAAGATTCTTCAAATTCATCTTATTCGCTTAATGATTCGTTTTTATTTATGTATCGTCCGTGGATGCTTGCACTCAAACCCGGGTTTACCTGGGCGCCTTCAACCTATCTTACGGTTTCAAATGGGCGGATTCCGTATGATTCAGAATATTATCGGGTTGTACGGCAGGAGATGTGGCGGGGAAGGCCTGCATTTGTAGTTACCATTCAACGAAAAGAAGGAACTGCAGTTATGTATATTGATGAAGAATACAGGATTCTTCTTGAAGAAAAAGAACCTCGTGCATCCATTATGCTGATTCAGGGTCCGTTTCCCTTAAAACCGCAAGAGGAATAACATCCTCTTCAAGTTCCGTTTCAGCTACTTGTATAAATGAGAGTATCTTAGTAATTTTTATGAGTGGCGGTGCACCTTGTGACAATTGGAGTGCGCGTGCGCCAATGATTCTTGCCTTTTCGTATTTCATTAATTCCATTCAGTATCACCATAACAAGACATAAATAGATAAAATATAGTAGCTACAAAACAATATAAACGTTCCCTTTATTGCCGATGCTTAAGGCCGTCTCGTTTGCAAACTTGAATGTGCGCACCTGTCCTTTGACCACTTTAATGGTCATTTCCTTCTGGATCCAGGCACCGCGCCCATCAAAGAGGTATACGACGCCTTCGTTTCCTTCTTCATCAGTTACGAGTGCTCTCGTTGCATTTTCTTTCTTTTTTGAGCGGCCTTTAGTATACTCAAGGGTTGAAACATCTTTTACCTTGAGCAGTTCGGTGTTTACGTTGTTCATACCGTCACGCAATTTGGTGAGGTGCGTGATGTTCTGTTCCTTGAATTTTCGTTTTGCAAGGTTGAACGCAAGTTTTACGTCTTTTTCAAATTCGGCAACGACTCGTTGTGCCTCCTGCTTCATTATATCATGGTCGCCTCCGGAAAGCATCATCATTTCGTATGCCTTCTTGAACGGGGTTTCCTGCCATTTTTCGATACGTTCCTCTTCGTGGAGTTCTTCATCTTCCACGTGCTTGAGTTCTTCTGCATCTATTGAGATTTGTTCAAGTTCAGGTTCTTTTGCGCTTACCTCATCTAGCTCAAGGTGGCTTTGGACCGTTTCCGTTTTCACTATTTGAGGCGGCGTAATGACCTGTTCGGGAGGGTCGTTGATTTCGCTTATTGCCTCAAGGTAGCTCGTTAGGAATTCCTGCATTTCGCGTTTTCCTGTTTCATGAATATCTTCCTTAGGCGTGAGCGGCGGCTTTGTTTTGTTGTATATTCTTTCGATGGTCGGCATCATGCGCTGCTTTACTACTTGCGCACGTTCTTTACCGAGGTGTTTTTCGAATAATTGGGTAATGGGCTGCAGCATCCTCTCCTTTCTTTCAAGCGGGGTTTGCTGCTTTCCTGTTTCAGGTTCATGCGGGCCGAATATTTTTGCAAAGCTCATGACTTCTACTTCGGAAGTCTTGCGTTTGTCAAGAACCTCAAGGGCACTGTTGCGTACCGAAGGATCCTTATCATAGCTGAGTTCCATGAGCGCAAATATTGCTGCGGGGTCGTCGATGGTTGCCAGTTCTTTTGCAGCCTGGATTCGCACCAAGGGTGATTCATCAAACGTGAGTGAGATTGTCCTGTGGAGTTCTTTTTTCATGATGTCACCCTCAAAGAGGTAGTAATAATGATATACGTTAGGGAAAAAATATCTTTAAATAAGTTCCGAATCATTATCTGTTCGACTTATTTTGAAAGAAGAGCTGGTTTGATGGAGGAAGAGGATCTCAAGCAACAAATAACCTCATTAGAGGAAAAGAAAAAAGCGCTCATTGATCGCATCATTGAGCTCAACAAGCGCATACGCTACAAAAAGTATGAGCAGAAATCGCTTGAGCCGTTCCTTGAGAAAACAAAGGACGTTATCATCGGTCCGCTTCGCAAGCAAAAGCGCGCAATGGAGTTCCGTATTTCTACGGCAGCATATACTCCGCAAATTGAGCGTGAGCTTCTTAAGCAGATGAAAAAGATCGATGAGAACCTTGCAAAGGTTCGTGATGTCGAGCGTGCACGAAGGAAGAAAGTGCTCGTGGCAAAGGACCTTGAAGACGCACAGGCGGAAATCACCAAGATTGAGGAAGAGCTCAAAGGAATCCGCGAATCGCTTAAAGGCTTTTACGACAAGGCAAAGATCTCAAGGCGTCCATTCCAGAGACCCCAGGGACAGGAAGGTTCACATGCTCCTTCAGCACCCAAGGACGATGGAATTTCGCTTGAAGACTTGGCATCTTTTGGTTTCTCTGATAAAAAGGAGAAGGAAAAGAAATAATTTTTTTTATTTTTAATTTATTTTACTTGTTTTTGTTTGAATAAAGTCACAAAGAACCATTTATAAACATTTCTTATCAATACATTAATCGATGACAGTTAGAATTTTTTATCATAATCCTCACGTTAAATTGTATAAGGCGCGCATGCGTCCCTTGCGTCTTCGTTCATTTTGCAG
>CAYSWK010000054.1:0-1104 GCA_964434735.1 Microcaldota archaeon
GAAGGAATTGGAAATTCCATTGTTTCGGGTAAGGTTGCCGCACAAACTATTTTGGAAGCGTTTGAGAAAAATGATTTTTCTGAAAAAACACTTATCAAGCATCAGGAAGGCGTGAAACGTGAGCTTGGGCCTGCACTTTCAACAAGCTATAAATTGCAGCAATTGGGCCAGAATACGTTTTTGCTTAACTGGGTTATTGATAAGGCGGCTCGAAGCGAGCGCGTCAGAAGCGCGATCAGTTCTGCACTCATAGACCCTGAAGCGCAGAAGAAGTTCGCGTCGCCGTTGTTCCTCCTTCAATTAATTCTACTGTGGTAATGCCGGTTCAATGCCCGTTGCTTCGATCGCATGTGCAACATCGTTAAGCCCGCCCATTACCGAGTATAAAACAGAGTTTCTTCGTGGATATGTTCCAATAATAAGCGTTTCAACTGCTGAATATGCTTCGTTTGCGGTTTTTGTCCGCACTGAGCGGGGAGTACTAAATCCTGTTGCCTTTTCCATGTCGTCTCCACCTACAAGTACTTCAAATCGAGTGCCGCCAAAAGGGCCCCTTCTTCCCTTAACGTCTATAGTAATGGTGCCTTCCTGCTTTACTTGCACCGTTAACGTTCCCAAAAGGGTTCTTTTTGATTGTACGTTCATAGTCTGCACCATTCAACTGTTAATACAAAAACCTTTTTACGGTTACCATAATGCAATATCCTTATTTTTTAATATCTTGCAACGTAATTGTTTTTTCATGTTGGCAATACAACGTGTTAAAGAGTTTTCTTTGCCTCAAGAATTAGTTATAGAAAAGGCGCGTCTTAACCAGGCACTTAAGGCATTTGCGCGTGAACATAAGCCGCTTCGCGTCAACGGGGCCTGTTTTTCCTCTGGCCAGGAACGGGAAGCAAACATTGCGCTTGCAAATGCATTGTGTGAAAAGCCTTTTCGTGCAGGAGTATATGTTTCTGAAGGACAGACACGATATGTTCTTGGCACCATTGGTCATTCCTTTGAAGTTGATGGGATTACGGTTTCATTAATTACAGATATTCGAACTAATTCCGAATCACACATTCTTTCAAGTTTTTCAGTTTACGTTTTTGACGGCCAGCC
>CAYSWK010000054.1:1204-3152 GCA_964434735.1 Microcaldota archaeon
ATTCCGAATCACACATTCTTTCAAGTTTTTCAGTTTACGTTTTTGACGGCCAGCCTAAACCGTTTGTTGACGTGTTTCTTGACGGCATTGAGACTGTTGCTTCCTTGCAGTATCCCATTTTCAAAGTTGCGCGTGCAACAGACTCTGTTGAAGAAGTTCTTTCGCATTTTGTGTTTTTATGCGCGCTTAAGGAATTTTTCAAGGCCCGCGTTCACGTAAGGCTTTCAGGCCAAAGCCACCCTCTTTTTGAACCTCTTTCGTACATTGTTCCTTCTGCGTGGGCCGTTCCTTTGCATGAATTTGCGTTGGAGGTTGCGCTTGATCAGGTACCTAATAAGAGGCCGTTTCTAGAGGCATTGGGCGTTACTAAAGACAAGTATCCGTTTGATGCGAATGAAGCTTCATTGCAGGAAGGAAGTGCACGCATCGTTAAGGGTTTTTGCGACCATGTTGGTCTTGACCTTACGTCACTCGTATCCTTTGGCCATCTTCAGCTTCTTCATCTCCATCTTTTTGGAACTGAACTTTGGAGGCACTGAAATTTTTCAATCGTAGAAACCGGAAACTGTAAACTCGACACAGTACACAAAAGAGAAGAGATTTGGCCCACGTGGCACATAAGTTTCGGGTTGTGCGTTTATTGTTTTGAATCTTGTATGCACTTAACAGGTTTTGTCTTCAACTTCTTTTATAATTCGTTCGGCAAGCGAAAGTGCTAGGTTTGCATGGTGTATTTCTTGGCTTCCTTCAAACGCATACACTCCAGGACTCAATGTCTTTAACCCGCTTCCAGTTGTACTTGCCGCAGCAAGCCAAAGTCCAAGGCTTGCTTGTGCTATCCGGTCATCTAATTTGGGGTCCAATAATAGTAGTGGTACGTCAACATATGAAAATACTGGCTGGTTTCTACTAAAAATATGTCTTGTTGCTTTTGCAGGAAATACTTCGTTTGATGTCGCCAGTTCGACAATTTCTTCAATTGTTGGAGGTGCTCTAAACAACACGAGATTTTTTAGTGCCAGTTCTGCAGTGTAATCTTCGCGCGTATCCGCAATATACCTTGGTTGGACTCCATGAGCTTCAAAACGACGCACTATTTGCTTTTGTGCATCGATTAATCTTCGTAATGTAAATGGCGTTTCTTGCGTATCAAACACGAACCCGTCTTTCGACTTATTCATACGAACGAGATATGCCGCACGCCTTTGTGTAAGTAATTGCATTCCTTCTTTTGCAAGAATTGGCACACCGCCCAATGCCGTAATGTCATACCCGTTTGCTTCAAAAACAGGCAACCATGTGCCTACGGTAACGATACTTGGTGAATACGCAATATGCTGGGCAAGAATTCGTAATTGTGCTTCTTGCGCTACTGCGTGCCTGTGCATCCCATCCATAATGGTAAGGCTTGTCGGGTCTAACTTGATCGGATGGCATTGCCGTCCGTTATGCCTGGCAGCTTCAACCATTTTTGCAAGATTCGTATGAACTACTTCCTCGTGCGGATGAAGCTTACTTGGGTCATGAATGTGGAGTGCATCGTGTGCGAGCATCAAGCTTGCACTTGGCGCTTCCATTGCTTTTTTTGCCTTATCCAAAAGGGCCTGCACTTCTCTACTTTTAATTCCTGGCCGTGATTTTCTCATACGTGCCTGCCCGGTTGTCCTGTCAGGTTTTTGTTCGGGTTCTTCAGGTTTAGTGAGGGTTATTTCACACTGCGCAAAGCCAACGTGCAGCACCTTCCTTTCACCTGTTTTTTCAAGCACAACTTCTTCGTACCGTTCATTAAATGCACACAATTTCCCTTCAGGGTTTATCTTAAATATAAGTGGGTCATTTGGATTAAGCCTGTATTCGCCCAGAGGATGAATTGCCGTAATAGTTAACTCAACCGTATGTTCGCCCACGGTTAGTCCTTTCGTTTCTCCAATTTTTAGGAATTCAGAAC
>CAYSWK010000055.1:0-3099 GCA_964434735.1 Microcaldota archaeon
TCGTTTTTTGAATTTTTAATGATTTCTTCTCCCATTCCTTACACAATTGTTTTCATATGATATTCGGGATATTGTCCGATTTTTCTAAGAGAGTTTAAAGGGATTTCATTTCGTAAAAAATTTTTTGTTGCGGCAACAATTTCAAAAGGTATTCCCTTAAAATTAGGGTCGATATTATGGAAGGAAAAGCCTTGTTTTTTTATAGCATCTGCGATTCTGCTTGCCTTTATACTATCTCCTTGTTCGTAAAGAGCATACATCTCCGTGAGATTTTTCATAACTGTGTCGTCTTGTTTAGCGCGTTCGAAAAAATTTCTTGTAAGTTCAAGCGTTTCAGGCTCTATGGTCGCATCAAGCCTGCTTGCAAAATCAAAAATTCGTAATATCTCCTTGGTAACTCTATTTGTTGTCGGAACAGTGCCATCTATAACTTTTTTTAATTCGTCTTTTTTTGATTTGTTAAGTCGAATTGTTCGGTTTTCTAGGTCAAGAATGCCGCCGTATGGATCAAGAATTCCTTGTTTGGAAAATTGTGAGATAGGCAAGTACATGCTATTGATCGTTAAATCTCTTGATTGGGCATCTGCAGGAAGGGGATTTCTAGGATTTGATTTAATCGGTGCACCTCGTAATCCGACCACTTCAAGTTCAGGTTCAATATAAATGCCCGGTTTGTCACTTATTTTTTCGATTGCACGTATGGGGGATTGAGGTCCTTTTGCACGAGTGTTTCTTACGTTAAGTTTTTGGCCTTCTGATTCTTCATAAACTCGTTTATACTCTTGGTAAAAAATAAATTCTCCTTGATCAACAACTACATCTAAATCCGAGGGAATCTTGCCCGCATATATGTCACGTACTGCGCCTCCAGCTAAATATATCTCAATCGGTTTTCCGTATTTTTGTGATGCGCGTTCTTTTGCCAAACGTATGAGTGCGAGGTTATGGGCAATACTTTTTGCTTGGGGACTGGGAATTCCTACAAGCAAATCTCCTGAAGTATATTCGCGTTCATAGGTAGCGATTTCCTTTTTTGTTTTTTGTATTTGTTCTGCACGTAAGGGCAATTCGGCCTCTTTGCTTGGCACACTTACAATAAGTCGTGAAGGTATTTCCTGCGGATTTTCCGTTTGTGGACGCACTACTCTTGAAGGAACTTCATCTTGCCTAGCAAGGGGCGGCGAAGTCCCTTGCAATTCTTTTTCTTCAGGCGTACTTTGGCGTACGGGCGGTTTTGCGGATTCAGGCTCCTTGCCTATAATGATTTCTTTTGAGAATGCTTCCTGGAGTCTGTTGAAAACTTCATTTCCACCTATTACTTCGTTGGAAGAAAATCGGCCTGCATAACTTCCGTCGAGTCGCATGAGTCCGTTTCTTGAGATGGGCTTGCCTTCTGCGTTATAGTCGACAGCCAGATGGTTTGCGCCATGACCTGCAAACGATTTGCCTTCATCAACAAGGGTTTGGAATTGTCCAACCACGTTATTAGTTTTTTGTGCAAGGCGTGTCCATTCCTTGTTGAATGCCGCCTTGCCTGCCGTAATAATTCCTTCATCAAAAATAATTCCGTACGTATCCTGCATCCGAGCAAGGAACCGTGCAGTCGTTAATTCATTTGCCTTAAATGCCCTCTGATCCGCATAGAATCCGTAGTCGATCCTTACGAACTCCCCATTAGGAGTTACTCTCATGTTTCCGGCATGGTTGTCAACCATTCCAAGGAACATGGAAAGTGCGACCTCCTTGAAATATCCTTCGAAAAATGCAATAGTCGCTTTCCGTTTTTCAGTCCCATCAGCCATTTGCAAGATATCACGCATTATTGCATCAGGATGTTTCCCTTCAACGTATTCCTGTGCGGAAAGCATGACTGGTCTTCCTTGACCGTCGGTTGCCTCTACGATCCCGCCAATTGCAACTGCGCGTCCACCTGCAGCGCGTACAAGAGATGATGTTGCGCTTTCAGCCCCGGCATCTGATGGTCCGCGTACCACGCAGGTAAATACATTGCCGTCCTCAAGGGTTGCAGTAACTTTAAATGCCGCATTGTATCCGCCGCTACCAAGGTATTCAACTTTTTCAACTTTTGTGACTTTTTGGCCGTGCACCTCCTGCCCGTAGCTTTCAACAGATTCAAAAAGAGCACTTTTCATTTCGCGTGTTTTTGCAGATATCACTGCAAGTGCCTTATAATCTACATCCTCCCCGGATTTTTGTTGGAGTTTCATTCGTGTACGGGAATCCATTACTTCTCCTACGCCCAGAGCGTGCGCATAGGTTATTGCTTTTCCGTGTTCGGGGCTACCGCGTACCACTTTCATGGAAAGGTGTTCATGAAGTATTCCTTTCGTATTTTCAAGGAGAACTATCCCTTGGTCTTTTTCGTATTCACGGATTGCCTCAACTGCTTGCCTTCGGGGGCTTGCAGTACGTTCGCCTGCTCGTGGCCCCGTAGTGACAAGAACAGGAATGTCCGAATACGCTCGTTTGAGTGCCTCGCCAACCCGGCGCGTGCGTTCTTCAACAGGCAATGCCTTGAATGCTCCCCATTCCTGCGCGTTTAACGGGTTTGGATTAGCTTTTGATGCATGGATATCCTGTGTAAGTGCAAACCTAATGGCAGTTTCAAGCGGTCTTCCCAATTCGGATACGGGGGTAAGCGGTACAATTTGAGGCTTGAGTACCGCACCTGCCATCGGGGCGGGCTTGTTTGCCGCTATGGGTTCCTCAACCGGACGAGTCAATGCCCTGACAAGTTGTACTAGCTGCATTCTTTTTTGGTCCATAGCGAGTTTTTCAGCAGGCGTGTGGGGTTCCAAGAGTGCGCGTTCAAGAACGGCCGCTGCCTGCCGTAATTTTTCAACAGCCATATCCATATTCAATCCAATGGCCCCAAGCCCCTGCTGCTCAAGCAATTCTGCATCTTGTAACGGGGAGCGTTGCCTTTCTGTCGGAGGCTGCCGTACGTTCCCAACGGTGTGAGCCGGTTCCTTGGGCCTAAACCTATTCACATATCCCGGTTCTGCCATGACCGAACCTTCAATAGATTCATGCTGGGCTCGCGGTTGGTTTGGATGAGGTACGTTTAGTTCAATTAAT
>CAYSWK010000056.1:0-3067 GCA_964434735.1 Microcaldota archaeon
AACTAAGAAGATCCAAAAAGTCCCTTGCGTTTTCCGTTTTTATTGCGAGGATAAAAAAACTGTCGATGTAATTGGTTCAAAAGTCTGTTTTAGACATTATGAGCGGCCTAAGAAGGTACTTTAGTACGTCCCTTCTCCCGGTTTGTATATTTTTTTGAAATAGGATTGTTTTTCTTCCCACTTAAAGTAGTTCTCTATTTTTCCAACCGTTGTAAAATCAGGCGGCTCGCCCATAATTCCTTTGAGTGCTTTTCTCATTGCAATGCTCATGGCTTTTACTTTTGATTCAAGATTATCTGGGGGTTTTCCTTTGTTTTTTCGTATGACGTCGGGAGTATAGTCAATTTCTTCAAATTTTCTTCCCGCAACATGGCTGAAATTTTCATCGAATTGCGCACGGTTGCCAAGCTTGTGCTTGTCAAGGAAAAGAATCATGAATTCTTTTATTTTGCCCGCTTCTTCGCTCGTAAGTCGTGCATCAAGCTCTTGTGCACTTTTTGGCATGAGCTGGTTAAATCGTGCAACTGCATCGGTACGTTTTGGGGTCACATATGCAAGCGTACTTTCTGGCTGTGCAAGGAGCGGTTGAATAAGAAATAAAGAAGACGCAAGTATTGTAGTTCCCAATACTTTTTTTGCGGCGCGTAATGCCATGAGTTTCCTTTTTTCTCATTCTCCTTTTATTTCTTTGTACTAACTATTTTTGTATGGATAGAGTTGTACTTCATGTTGACCTTGACTATTTTTATGCACAGCTTGAAGAATTACGAAATCCATCGTTTAAGGACAAACCTATTGTTGTTTGCATGTACTCGGGGCGTACCGAGGATTCAGGCGCAGTCAGTACGTCAAACTATGTTGCTCGCTCGTACGGAGTGAAGGCAGGAATACCCATTGCACTTGCAAAGAAGAAGCTTGATGGGGTCGATTCCCTTTTTGTTGCGGCAGACCTTCCATATTATCAGGCAATTTCTGCAGATATTATGGGGTTGCTTCATTCAACATGTGAACCTATAGAATATGCAAGCATAGATGAGGCATATTTGGAAATAACTTCAAAAGTGGACTCATGGGAAGAGGCGCTTTCCTTCGCCAAGCAACTTTCCGCTTCAATCTATTCTCATTTTTTCCTTACGTGTTCCATTGGAATCGGCGCAAACAAGCTTGTTGCCAAGATGGCATCTGATTTGAACAAACCAAACGGGATTACTCTTGTACCTCCAACTCTTTTCCATGACACGTTTGATTCTTCCGATGTTGGAAAAATCCCAGGGGTTGGCCCTAAGACCCGGGAAATTCTTGAAGCGATGGGCATCCAAACTATTGGCTCATTGTTTGCAAAAGACCCAAGCGTTATTGTAAGTTCATTTGGAAAATCGTTTGGCTCATATTTGGTTGCCGCATCAAAAGGGTATGACGATTCGCCTGTTCAAGGAAAAGATGAACAAAAGCAATTGAGCAGGATGAAGACGCTTAAGGTAGACACGCAAGACCTTTCAGCCATCCAGTCTCAATCCAAGGAACTTATCGAAGATATTCTTGCAACTCTCGAATCCCAGTCTCTCGCATCAAAAGGCGTGGGCGTTCTTTTGGTTCTTGAGGATATGAAACTGGTCACAAAATCACGGGCGCTTCATCAGTTTTCAAAAGAAACGTTTCAAAAAACAATCAATGATCTTTTTAGGGAAGCATGCAGTGATTTGAAAAAAAATGTGCGTCGCATTGGTGTTCGGGCAGAAAACCTTTATTCCATAAAAGGGCAACGGACGCTTGGGGAATTTTGAAACATAATTACATAAGCAATATAAAGCTATGATGCCAACCTTTAGCCATATGAGTCAATCATACGGTGGCGGCCTTTTTTTCCAATCCATTAAGGCGTATGCTAACATGTTTTTTGAAAGCGAACAATTCTGGGCATTCATGCTTATTTTTGCAAGCACCCTTGTCATGCTTAATGCCATTCCGTTTTACCCGCTTCCTCTTTCAGTTGCGCTTGCCTTTGTTGCAGGGTTTGTTGCATCGCGGCTCCCGTGGGCAGGAACGCTTATTGCAACTGTTCTCGTTATTCCTGCAGCAGGTTTTCAAGGTGGGCTTTTGGGATGGGTTTTCCTTCTTATGCTTGCTATCGTCTTGGTGATGATGTTTAAGCACTGGAATCTCATTTCACTTTTGCAAATCATTATCCTTGCGCCCTTTTCCCTTTCACTTCCTTTCCTTGGTTTTCTCTCAATGCTTGGAATGGTTGCGGCAACCTTGCAGTTCGGTTCGCGAAAAGCATTATTTATTGCAGGTGCAAGCGTTTTTGCCATTCTTTTTTTAAGTGCCATGTGGTCGGTGCAAAATACGGCGTACTTGCCGCTTCATTTTTCCCAGTATCCTGCAAGTGAGTTGTTTTCCATTTCGCGACCTGCAAGCTCTCTTGCAGGTTTTAGCGGTGCATTTACCGTTGCACTTTCAAACCTTACCAATTTTGACACGCTTGGGGGGCTTACAGGGTTGCTTGAAATTCTTGCTACTAAAATCATCAAGCTTTTCCTTGGAGATAGCACGGCTATGCAGATTGTTCTTTGGACAGTTTGTTTGTATGTTGTTGGGCTTACCTCCGGTTTTGTTAAGGGGCGATTTTCCCAAAGCGTTTCTGCGCTTTTCATCTCATTTGTTGTTGCCGGATATTATGGACTTTCATTTCTTTTCAACTACTCCTTCTCATTTGGGATGATTTTACATGCCGCATTTGTCATCGCCTGTTTTTTTACGCTGGATGTTCTTGAAATAAAAGTTTCACGTGAAGTGCAGGTTGAAAAGGGCGAGAAGCTTAAGAAGTATTCCAAATTCGGTCTTCAGGACGTTTCTGAAGGGTCTTCTGAGAAATCACTTGCAGATGTTGGAGGGTACGATGATATCAAGGAGGAGCTGAGGCGCGCTATCATAACTCCTCTTGAGCGAAAGGAGCTTGCATACACCTACGGAATAAAACCTCCGCGGGGAATCCTTCTTTTTGGTCCTCCCGGTACGGGTAAGACCATGCTTATGCGCGCCTTGTCAAAAGAGCTCAAATACGGGT
>CAYSWK010000057.1:0-2879 GCA_964434735.1 Microcaldota archaeon
CCGATTGCGCAATCTCTTATGTTGAATCAAGGTGGCGAGACGGGCTTGAAGGACGTGGCAACTCTTAATGATGGAAAGACTATTTTTGTTACGGGAGATTATGAAGCTGGAATACCTCATTATGACCAAGGTCTTTTACGTGCTTATACGTTTGAAAACGACGTTCTTTCATTTGCGCATGAATTTGATTTCAATTCACTTTCATACAACATAACTGCCCCTGAAGCGTTGGTTGTGGGTGATGTGGATAATGACGGTATTGAAGATGTAGTCGTGTTTGCAAGCGCAATCGATTTTGGTGCTTTTGACCCTATACGTGAGCGATATTCTGTTTCAAAAAAATCTGCAGGAGTATTTGTTTTTGATGAGGATCTTTCCCTTAAGGGAAGCAAATTATTCGCATTGGCCGGTGATGATTTTGTACGGGACGCCAAAGTACTTATTGCGGATGTTGATGCAGACGGGCAAAACGAAATCATTACTGCTTGGAACAATGATTCTGCCCAAATCAAAATTCTTAAGGCGCCTCGCATCGATGCCGTTCCTCCGGTAATTGAGGTAGTTGAACCGTCTAATCAAGTTGAGGTTGGTGACGTTTCGGTTGTCGTTTTGGCAACAGATGCAAGCGCAATTTCAAAAGTATGGGTTGAAGTCGGCAGCATCAATAAAACATTAGTTAAGGAAAACAACCAGTATTCTACTATTTTGCAATTCAATGAGGCACGAATCCAGACACTGAATATTTTTGCAAAGGACTCAAAAGGAAACCTTGCTCGCTTGGAATATCACGTTGAGGTTCTTGCGCCTGAAGAGCCGATAGCCGAACCTCCCCTTGTTCAGCCGCCTGTTGTTGAACAAAACGTTTCAAACGTATCTCAAGACAACGTAACACCTTCTGTTGGATCTTCACAGGAACTTAATGATGCCATCCGTGAACTTGAGATAAAGATTGGCGTTCTCAAATCCCAAGGTAAGTCGTTTGCTTCGGTGCAGGAAGCGCTTCTTAATGCCTATAAATCCAAGAGCGAAGGCAATGTTGAGCAGGCACTTTCACAGGTACAAGCAGGCATTTCAAATGCAGACGTACTTCTTAATGCGTCACAAGTTGAGCCCGTTCAACCTGTTAAAAAAGATGATCAAATGCCCCTCTATCTTGCAGGCATTCTTGTTATAGGCGTAATTGCGGCCGCAGGCTATTTGCTTATGCGCAAGAAATGAATTTTTTCTTTTTTTAGTTTAGATTTTATCTTTTTAAGAAATTCGATTTCAGGAGCCGTCTTTTTATACTCTTTCTGAGTTTTTTTGTTATGAGGGAAAGGCATTTTGGGGTTTTAGCTTCAGTGTTACTTATCGCATTCATGTTCCTTCCCTTAACTTCGATTACGTATTCGGCTTATTTTGTACTTACTAATTCTGAAAATTTTAGTCAGGGAACATATTCCAATACCGAATATAATTCAACAGGAATTATGCTCCAGTATCTTTCGTCTAATTTACAGAATCTTCCAGACAACGGTACGACTAATTTGGGTATAAACATGTCTGGAAATGTTTTGATGTATCATTTTGACATTAATGATGGTAGCACCGGGGTAACAATTCCTGACTCAAGTCCGGGGAACAATAATGGTACGCTTCAGCTTGGTGCGGGCGGTCAGAACGCAACATATCCTTCGTTGATGAACAAATCTATTAGTTTTGACGGCACTAACGATTACATCACGATTCCAAACAGTCAAACCCTTAATATAACCGGTAATGAAACCACCGTTATGATGTGGATAAATAGTTCAGAGGGGAGTAGTGGATATGATGGAATCGGGAGTAAGTTTACGGTTTTAAATGAGGATCCTTACGTTCGTTATTCCTTTTATCGTCAGGCGGGTTCAGCAAGCGTGAATTTTGCGATTTCTACGGGCGGCGTAGGGACCCTCAAAAGCGTTTTATCAGAATCTCGTATTAATTTGAGTAAATGGATTCATCTTACGGGGGTTTATAATTCGACACATCTTACCCTTTATTTTAATGGGGCGTTTAACAATGAATTTCCTGCGACAGGAAATCTTGTAACTTCATCCGAAGTATTCCAGATCGGAGCAAATGCTTTTAGCGGCGCATACTTTGAAGGGACCATCGATGAATTTGCCATATTCAACAGAAGTCTTTCTCAACTTGAGATTCAACGTATTTTTCAGAGGCAGCAAGGGCCGTATGGCGGAGGTATCCAGGGAAACTACTCCTCCCAACTTTTTGATGCAGGTTTAAGTTCGAACTGGACCAACTTGTCGTGGACCCCTGAAGTTTGTTATGGTTGTGAGATGCCATCAAACCGAGGCGTTGAAACCGGTTACGTAAGTAATCTGAACATGTCAGACAATCTTCTCCTTTTGCATATGAATGAGACTTCTGGTAACATTTTGGATTATTCCGGTTATGGAAATAATGGCACCGTATATGGAAGCGTAGTAAGGGGTGATAATGGAATTTTTGGTACAGGAATACGATTTGAACGCAATAGCAGCGGTTATCTTAACTTTACTAATAATTCACGATTTAATGTAGATGGCACTCAGCTTACTGTGGCCACTTGGATATACATTAATGGTGACCCTATTCCTGCCAGTAGTGATGCTCAACGAATCATCACCAAACCCGTTGCTGGTGAAACAAGTCCATATGCAAGTTATATTCTTTATCGTGAAGGTAACGGCGTAGATGATCGTTTTGGATTTTTGATTTCAACTGGCGGAGCCGGGTTTTTCTCGGTTGTTGTTTCTAAAGACGGAATTCTTCCAAATACGTGGTATCATGTGGCAGGCGTTTATAACGGATCTCATCTTAATATGTATATCAACGGTGAACTTGACAATTCTGTTGCC
>CAYSWK010000058.1:0-2508 GCA_964434735.1 Microcaldota archaeon
GCCTTCCAAGCGTAGGAAAATCTACTTTGCTTAACAAATTAACAAATGCCGAATCACAAACTGCAGCATACGCATTCACAACGCTTACGTGCATTCCAGGCATTTTAAATTACAAGGGAGCACGAATCCAAATCCTTGACCTTCCAGGAATTATTGAAGGCGCAAAAGACGGACGCGGACGTGGCCGGGAAGTCATTGCCGTGGCACGAAACGCAAACCTCATTCTTCTTGTCATCGAAGCGGGCCACCCTGAGCAGGTCAAAATCCTTACCAAGGAACTCGAAGGGTTTGGAATCAGGCTCAACAGGAAAAAACCAGATATTGCAATCAGCAAAACCGACAGGGGCGGAGTTTTTGTCAACTCAACTGTTCCCTTAACCAAAATAACCGAACGCGAAATCAAGGCTGTGCTTGACCAGTACAGCATCTACAGCGCAAACGTCATTTTGCGTGACGATGTGACGATTGATGATTTTATTGACGTTTTGGAAGGCAACCGCGTGTACTTGAAATCGCTTGTGTGCGTAAACAAAATAGATATGGTAAGCCCTGAACAACGCAAAAAAATGCCCAAGGAATACGTCGGAATTTCAGCACAAAGCGGAATAAACCTCGACCTGTTGCGAGATACCATCTATGATAAGCTTGAACTTATCCACATCTACACCAAACGAAAAGGGGAAGTAGCAGACCTTGAAGAACCGCTCATCATACGAAAAGGAGTAACGGTTGCCGAAGTGTGCGACTCGCTGCACCGGGACTTACGAAAGGAGTTCCGTTTTGCACTCGTCTGGGGCAAAAGCGTCAAGCACCAGGGGCAACGGGTGGGGCTTTCGCATATTCTTGCTGACAAGGACATTATTCAGATAGTAAAAAGGTAGTAACTATGAAAAACCAAAACATAATCAAAAAACTGAAAGAGGGAAATGTGCTCATTGGTGAAAAGGAATATACAAAGAGCGGTAAAAAATATGTCGTAACCTACACGTTGTTCAAAAACACCAAAAAGACAGCATATGTATGTACGCTTCTTGTTGAAGAAAGCGAAGTAGGATTCAAAAAAGGCAAAGTATGTTCAGAACGAGATGCAAAAATAGAATTCGTCTCATATGAAAAAGCACTTGAGTACCTTGAGAAGAAAGAACGAGTAACGATCAAGGAAGAATAAATCTAGGGAAGCAAAATGGTCACTAGGGAAGAAATAGAAAAAGTCATTGCTTTTTGCGAGAACGCAAAAAAAGAAAAGCAACGGGCGTACTGCATTGAGCGAAATCCTTTTCGTGATGAAATACCTTGGATGTACCGATTCCCGCTCATTGAGGTTGACAGGCCAAAGGAAGTTGCCGCAAAAACAAGCGTGGTGTACGACTCGACAACGCGCACGTTGTGGCAATTCCTTAACATGGATTGGAGAAGAATAAACCCAGACGTAATCTAATTAGATTCAACAAATAATTACTGTCTTTCGCCGTACTTGATGAGGAATGCCTTGTATTCTTCAAGAAGATCAACGGTGATGGATGGCCTGCGTTTTTTAAGCACGTCAAGGACGTTTTCGGTTGTGATGACGTTTGAATTGCCATGGACTTTTTCTTTCAGCATTTGCAGTTTTACTGCTTGGCAAATGCTTGAAATATCCGCACCGCTAAATCCGCGAGTTTGTGATGCGAGCATCGCAGTGTCAATTGATTTTGCAAACTGCCCCAAATGAAGGTCAAACAATTTCTTGCGTGCACCCTCATCGGGCGAAGGAATATAAAATATCTTGTCAAACCGTCCGGGCCGAAGAAGTGCCGGGTCAATCATGGAAGGCTTGTTAGTCGCTGCAATGACAACGACCCCTTTGAGTTCCTTGATTCCGTCAAGCTCAGTAAGAAGCTGACCGACCAGTTCGGCGCCTGAACCTGCACGGGATTTCACCATTGTCTCAATTTCATCAATGAAAAGAAGCGTTGGTGTCTGTTCGCGCGCACGGTTGAACGTTTCCTTGATTACTTGTGCAGCATGAGAATAACCTTCCTTGACAACTTCTGCAGCATTGAGTGAAAGGAACGTTGCCTTAAGCTCATTCGATGCCGCACGAACGATAAGGGTTTTACCTGTGCCTGGTGGACCAAAAAGAAGGATTCCTTTTGAGGGTTTTATTTTGAGCTCACGCATTTCCTTCTCATGCAAAAGCGGGAACTCAATCGTATCGAGTAAACTTTGCTTAACTTTGTCCAAACCAACAACATCATCCCACGTGATAACATCCTCAGTTTTTTCTTCGGCTTGAACATCTCCGACCCTGCGCTCAAAGTCCTTCTTGAATGTTTCAAACCGCTCAAGGTCAGCAATGCTCGTGCTTGGACGAATTCTTTTTACGATGTCAAAAAGGCGCGCACTGGTAAGAGGCATGATCTTGTTTGATTTTTGCGCATCGCGTGCGGTGAGCGAAAGTGATTCTTGGACCACGTTTTTAAGGTCAGCACCTGAAAACCGTTCGGTTTTTCGTGCAAGCTCCTCAAA
>CAYSWK010000059.1:0-2146 GCA_964434735.1 Microcaldota archaeon
CAAAAATGATACTCAATTCGGGAATCGCCGAAGTCGTATATAATGCGGAGTATACGGTTGCAGAGTTGCCTTTGCATCTGTTAAAGGAAGCAGGAGTTACTGTGCGAAAAGTATAACTCACACCCATTCTTTTTTAAATCCTCAAAGAATATTCCGAGTATGGGCATGCTTGAGGATTTTGCGAAATTAAAAAAATACGCGTTCCCACTTATCCCTTACGCTGTTGCGCATTCGAAGGAAGAGGCACTTAAGGCGGCAACAAAACTCAAGTACCCTATAGTGCTTAAGATAATTTCAGAAACGATTTCTCACAAAACAGAATTTGGCGGAGTAGTTATTAACATCAAAACCCCCGAAAGCCTTTCAATTGCATATGACGAAATGATGCAACGCACAAAAGGAAACAAAATTGACGGCGTTCTCGTACAAAAAATGGCACGGAAGGGCGTTGAACTTATTGTTGGGATAAAAAAGGATGCGCAGTTTGGCCATATGATCGTGCTTGGGTTGGGTGGAATATATGTTGAAATATTCAAGGATATTTCTGCGCGTTTATGCCCCATTACCAAGACAGATGTTGAAGAAATGGTTGATGAGCTTAAAAGCCACCCCATTCTCAAAGGAGCACGTGGTAAAAAAGCAATAGATCTTAAGTCGCTTACCTCACTTATGCTTAAAGTTTCAGATTTCGCAATCAAGGAAGACATTAAGGAAATGGATCTAAATCCGGTCGTGTTTGACGAAAAAGGATTCGATTTGATAGATGTAAGGTTGAATTAAATGGCATCAAAGGAACAGGTAAAAAACCTCAAATATGTTTTTGAGCCAAAAAACATTGCAATTATCGGTGCATCGCCCGTTCCCAACAAGGTAAGTAATGTCATTGTAAAAGCACTCATTGAAGGTGGATATCCGGGCGGGCTTTATTTTGTCAACCCTAAATACTCACAACTTTACGGAAAAACATGTTACCCGGACTTAACGAAGATTAAAGGAAAAATAGAATGCGCAATAATTGCAACTCCCGCTCAAACAGTCCCTCCACTCATTGAAGAATGTGCAAAACGCGGAATAAAGGGAATTGTCCTTGTAACCGCCGGGTTTGGTGAGGCGGGTGAAGACGGTAAAAAAATTGAGGAACAAGTCGTTTCGATCTGTAATAAAAACAATATCGCATTAATCGGGCCCAATTGCTTAGGTGTAAACAATCCAGCAACGCGTGTGGACAGCATATTCCTACCTATCCACAAACTTGAACGTCCAAAACCAGGGAATGTTGCATTCGTTACCCAAAGCGGCGCAGTAGGATCAACCATTATCGACATTGCGGCGTATAATGGAGTAGGAATTTCAAAATTCGTTTCATACGGAAACGCAGCAGTGATAAATGAATTGGACCTTCTTGAATACCTTGAACATGACCCTAAAACAAAAACAATCATTGCGTATGTTGAAGGTGTGAAAAACGGCCGCGCATTTTATGAAGCAATAAAACGCATCAACAAGAAAAAACCAATAATTATTCTTAAAGCGGGAAAATACGGTAAAAGTGCGGAAGCTGCCAAAAGTCACACGGGGAACATTGCCGGAAGTTATCTTGCATACAAGGCGGCTTTTAGGCAAGCAAAAGTAGTTGAAGCTGAAGGGCTTGAAGATTTATTCGATTTTATGAAAATATTTTCACAACCCCTGCCTAAAGGAAACAAAATTGCAATTATAACAAACGGCGGCGGGCTTGGTGTACTTACGGCCGATGAAGTTGAAAAACAAGGATTGGTGTTTGCACAATATAATGAAGCGACCAAAACAGAAATAAAAAAGATACTCCCCGATTTTGGTGCGGTTGCAAATCCTTTAGATTTAATTGCCGAAGCAAATGGCGAAAAATATGAAAAAACGATAGAGGCAATGATGCAGGATGACGGGATTGACGCCATTTTGATTATTACCCTTTTCCAAACCCCTCCGATGGATGAAAAAGTATTGAATGTTTTGATAAAAGCAAGTGATGACCAAAGAAAAGCAATTGCAACTATTAGTTTAGGTGGAGAATATACAGAAGGGTACCAAAAACACTTGAATACGTTTGGTGTTCCTGTATTTACCTCGCCTAATGCGGCAGTACGTGCAATGAAAAAACTAATTG
>CAYSWK010000060.1:0-2138 GCA_964434735.1 Microcaldota archaeon
CTGCAAGCGGAATGAATGATAAACGGCCGGCACGGGCTTTTTTCAAAAGCTCGATGATTCGTGTTGCAACTGATGCATCGGTGACTACTAAGTATAAAAGACGCCCGCCGGCTGCGGCTTCTATGGCGGCAGTGTATTTCTTGTTGAATGAAATAAGGTCTGCGACGGTTCCAAGAATCCCCTGTTCACCTTTTTCCTTCAAATCATTGACAAACCGCAACGCGGGATTTATCATTCCGGGATTTACCGAGACACGAAGAATTGAAACCCGTTCCTTAAGCTCAAGCATGCGCTTGTCCATTTCGGCAATTTCCTTATTAAGGTCCTTGGTACGCTTGAAATTATCATCAATGGTGCTTGCAATTTCCTGAATTTTTCCCTTAATACTTGGAATGCTTTTAAGCTCCTCGCTGAATGAGTCGTCGGATGCGCCTTGTGAAGATAATGATTCTGCTTGGGACTTCTTTATTTCTATAATATCCTGCTTTGATTTCTTTTCGGCTTCAAGCTTAACGAGCGATTGCTTAAGGTTTGAAATTTTTTCCTTTACCGTATCCATTTTTCGGGTAAGCCCATCAAGTGCACCTTCCTGCGGTGCGGATAGCTCTTCCTTCTTAACGATCGCTTCCAATTGAGTAAGCTCGTGTGCAAGTGCAGTTCGTTCCTTTTCAAGATTTGCAAGCAATTTAAGGACGGACTCCTTTGATTTTTCAGACTCTTCTTTTACGACTTTCTGTTTTTTGATGTTCTCATGCTTTTCCAAAAGAGATGTGCGCTTTGAGGTAATAGTTGATTTTAATTCCTCAATTTTGCGTATGAAACCGTGGGATTGTTGCTTGTTTTGCAAATCAGTGCTTATGGCAAGGCGTTTTTTGTCAAGAACAGAAATTTCTGATTCGACATCTGCCAATGCTTTTGAGTGTGTTGATTGTTCGCCTATAATACGGGATTCGATAGTGATAAGTTCATTAAGGTCTTTTTCAAGTCGTGTCACTTCCCCTTTAAGCAATGATGCGCGTGCAGTGTTGAGCTGCTTTCGCGCATCCTGGTACGCTAATGCAGCCTCACGTTCCTTTTCAAGTTCAAGAAGGAATGCCTTACGCTCACCCAAAACCAAGGTTGCGTCCTTGATTCGAACATCAACAGTGTCCAACTCACGAAGCGCTTCCTTCTTTTTATCATCAAAATCAGAAATACCTGCAACCGAATCAATGATTTGTCTTCGTTCCTTTCCAGACATCTGGATAATGCGTTGCACTTCCCCTTGCGCTATGACGTTTCTTCCTGACTCGTCGATATTGTAACGCTTAAGTGAATTGAGAATTGAGGTTCTTGTTGTTTTTTCACCGTTCAATTTGTAAAGGATTTTGCCGTCTTCCCTGATTGCACGAAGGACTTCGATGGTTTCATCTCCATCCAAAGTGATAACGACTTCTGCCGCCTTTGCACCTGAATGAATAAGGTCCTTTACGGCGCGTGCGCGAAGGGATTTTAATGAGGTCTCGCCAAGCACAAAACGGATGGCGTCAAGGATATTTGACTTCCCTGAACCGTTGGGGCCCGCAACGCAAAGATACGTCTGCGGAAAAGTAACATCGAGCAATTTAAAGGACTTGAAATTCTTAAGTTTTAAGCGGCTGATAAAGAGCATGAGAATCCAAATTCCTATTCGTAAATACGCTTTATAAATCTAGAGTCGTTCTGAAAATGAATACTCGGTAAAACGAAGAAAGGATTAAATTACCGCGCAATATAATACCTTTCACAAGAGAATTTTTTATCCTTTGGTAAAATCAAACAAAAAACTCAAAACTGGAAATGATCCATTGGTTAGTTGATTTGGGCATGTAGCTCAACGGTAGAGCGCCCCCTTGGCGTGGGGGAGGCTGAGGGTTCAAATCCCTTCTTGTCCAATAAACTTTTTCTTAAAAAGTTTAATTAAGAAAGAACGTCTTATCCTGGTCTCGTATTCTAAAAAATCTACCTTCTTGAAACGTAGTACTTGCAAAAAATAAGATAAATCAAAAATAGTCTAAAATAGATAAAAAAAAATAAATTGAGATAGTTAAATAGTAACTATGCAGGTGAAACGTAAATAACGCTGTCTCCACGCAAAAGGATTGTTCCCATTCCGCGCT
>CAYSWK010000061.1:0-2089 GCA_964434735.1 Microcaldota archaeon
TGGAGGGCTTACGCACGGCGGAACGCGCGCGGCAGTGCTTGCGCTCCTTAAAAAAACAAAAGAAATAGACCTGGGAAATATGTTTGACCCTTCAAAAATATGCAAAGTAGTACAAGGGTTCGATGAAAACGGCGATGGAGTAATAGATTCGGTTGAAGTACTTGAATAATTATTTTGCCAAAAGTACCATAATAAGTCGCTGCCCGAAAGTGATTACGCTTAGAACTGCACCGCCTGCAAGGAGATACCCTGCCATAATGGGGTCTCCTGAACCATAGTACAAAAATGCAAGAATAAGAAGGATCGTTCGGGGTGCCCGCTCAAACATCCCGGGCAACTCATGTGCCGCTTCATGCGAAAGCACATTCTGGTGCTCGGCATACGCTTTCACAAAGCTTGACATGCACGTTCCAAAGAAAAGAATAAAAATAAGGCTCCAAAAACTCAATAAATCGGGACCCCATACGCTTGAAAGGAAGGCAATAATAAAGAAAAATTCAACCAACCGATCGGAAATTCCGTCAATAAACGCGCCTTTCTTTGAAACTACCTTTCGTGCACGGGCCACCGCGCCGTCAACTGCATCAAGCGCAAAAGAAAGGAAAAATAAAATGCTGCTAAGTACCCAGTCGTGACGAAAAAATAATATTCCTGCCCCTGCAAGTGCGCACAAAACGGAAAGAAGAGTAATTTGATTGGGAGTAAGGGGAACCCATCCAAACCATTTTCCAAGTTGGGATGAAACCCCTTTTCCAAACGATGATGACTTGATCATAACTGTTCCCTATTTTTTGATTTCAAGAAGGCTCTTTTTAAGAAGGGGAAGGTCACGTACGATTATTTGCCACGTAAGTTGGTAATCAATGCCAAAATATTCATGTGCAAGAACATCGCGTAACCCTGCAATTTTTTTCCATTCAATGTGTGGGTGTTTTTTTCTAAAATCCTCAGGAGTATTTTTTACCGCTTCCCCAATGATCTCAAGTCTTCTAACAACTGCATCCTGCAATTCAACAGAATCAAGGAACTGAGATTCTGTCTTTCCTTGAGTATATTTTTCTATAAGTGAAATTGAATCAAGAATATGCTCAATAAAAATAAAAGGATCCTTTTTCACAGGATTAACCTCTGTTCCCTAAGAATATGGTCCCTTACAAGAGGATTGAGCGATCGGTAGGTCACAACATCAACGTCCCGTTTAAGAAGTTTTTCAAGTTCAAGCTTGAGTCCGATCAAATCAAGGAGACTTTTTTTACCCTTGAACTCGACAAGAAGGTCAAGATCGCTTTTCTTCGTCTGGGTTCCGTGTGCAAATGAACCAAAAACGGCTGCTTTTTTCACGTCATGACGAATAAGTGTGGTACGAATTTTTACACGAAGGGACTCGATTTGATCCGCCATAAGATATATTCTCTTTTCGAGGAATTAAAAAGCTTGTCTTTGGCTACTTTTTAGTAACCTTAATTAAATGGAAACCAAACTCGGTCTTTACCGGGCCAACCACTTCACCGACTACGCCATTAAGGCATGCGTCCTCAAAAGGCTTTACCATTTGCCCCTTGCCGAATTCACCCAAGTCTCCGCCCTGACGTTTTGAAGGACACATTGAAAAACTGCGTGCTGCTTCCTCAAAGGTCATTTTTCCAACTGAAAGATCAGATCTAATCTGTTTTGCTTCTGATTCTGTTTTTACCAAAATGTGGCTTGCTCTCATAATTAATCACCAAATGAAATAAAAATATAAAAAAATAATTACGTAAAGTCACGGCATACAAACGGAAGCACCGTCACTTCAGGTTGTGCCGGGCAAACGCTTCTTCCAACCCGTACGGAAATAGTTGAGGTTCCAATGCTTTGTCCTGCAATGATTTCAATAGGGTTTGCACCAGGCCTACTTATTACCTGGAAATTATCCGGGTCGATGTTATTTATCCTCGGATTGTCGCACAGCCTGCCGCCTCCGCAAATGGCTGAAAGCACCACGCGTTGGCCGGGTTTGACCTGGTTTGAACTGATGCGAAGCTCCCTGCAAACGCTTGGATCCTCATCGTCTGGATTTGGACATATTTGGCCGGGCGGACAGTCTTCT
>CAYSWK010000062.1:0-1703 GCA_964434735.1 Microcaldota archaeon
TACGAAACATCCTGGTCTGCCAACGGATGGTTGAAATCAACGAGTACTCTTCCGCTGTTTACCGACTTGACGACGCCCATAAGCCTGCCTTGGGACGTATCCATATTGACGACGATTCCGGGTGCAGGCGCAATCTCGCTTCGATAAAAATCCTTAAGTGAAAGGGTCTTGATGAGGGATTTGTTCCTTTTTCCGAATGCTTTTTCGCAAGTGAAGGAAAGTTTCTTCTTATCTCCTTTTTTCATTGAAAGAAGGGCTTCCTGCAAACCAGGAACGAGCATGTCCTTTCCATAGATAATAAGGAGCGGGCCATCCTTGCCGTGCATTTTCTTGCCAATTTCACCATGGGTGCTGTCAAATACATTGCCCTTTGAATCGTGGCCCGTATATTCTATAAGTATAAAGTCTCCATTCTGTACCATATAAATCACATAAAAGTGAAAATGATAAGCTCGCATGTATTTTAAAGGCTTGAGGCACAGATTGTAAAGACACTACTAGGTGAAGGAATGAACGATTTTTATAAGAAGTTACTTGTCATAGGTGCAATTTTTGTAGTTGTGCTTGAACTTACGAGCCTTGGGGGCTTTGGAATATTCAATGCTCCTTCTTCAAACCCGAATACACCGGTAAAAAACCAAAGTCCGGTGGAGGCCTCGGTGCCCGTAATAGGAAGTGCATACGTAAATGCAACAGTCACTGCACTCAGACCTTACTTAGTGGTGCAATCACTTGGAGAAAAAACGGAAAGCCAAATACGTGCAATCCCGGGGGTTGACGACGTCGTCCGTTCGCAAGGAACATACGCAATAGGAATCAATGAGCTTTCAAACATGAAATCCGTTTACTTAGAGCTAAAAAAGATGGGACTGCCAAGCCAAGCACTAACTTCATTGGTGGTTGACACAAATGGTGAATTGGTTTCTATAAACGGCACAAAAACACCCGTTTCAATTCAAGGAACAACAATTGAACTCACGTTGCAAAAACCCGTAGAGATACAAACAAAATTAAGAATCAAGATAGATGGTGCACAGGCAATAAACGGAAAATTAGTCGCAGGCCAAACAGTTTCACTCGATTTCAAACCCATCGAAACGCAATTATCAGGAAAAATAATCGCACGGGATATTATTCACACGTATGAATATCCTTGGGAGACAAGAAATACGTTAAACCTAACTGCAATCAAAGAAAAATATGGTGCAGGAACGCAGGTTTTACGAAAAGACTTTTTTACCGTAAACGCTTCATCATCTGACGTTTCACTCGCAGCGCAGAATAAAACGTATGTTCTCAACGTCCAAGGAAACAAAGTATTTGTTGCAAAGGATTTTGTCGATACTGATAACGTCATTGCAGATTTTGGTGAGAACATCAAATTCGAACCAAGCACAGTTAAACTTACGAATCAAACAATAGAAGGGGAAACCCCATCTAAAATAGAGTACTTATTTACCATATTACTTAATGAGAATGAATACGGATTTGAAAGAGTAATTACACAGGCTGAAATTGAAAAAACAGTAGATGAAACGGTTGCATTAAACGCAACGCTCCTCGTAGATGGGCCTATTGGTGATTCGATCGTTTCTGCAAGGATAATTGAATAAGCGGAATACTGCCTTTGGGGACAAGATGTTCCCAAGAGTCTCCCTTACGTATAGCATCTCTGATTATGCTCCCTTGAAAATGCAAACGAT
>CAYSWK010000063.1:0-1703 GCA_964434735.1 Microcaldota archaeon
CGCCTCAGGTATTGGCGTACGGCTCGTAGTCAAGGCGTTTGAGAATTTGCTTGCACAAGAAAAATAGTTCCTTTTTATTTATTTGTATTTAATGTTTTTACATGGTATTTCGGACTGATTTTCATCGGCTTTCAATCCCTGAAAAACTCGCAAAAGTCGGTCCGGGAAATCCTGGCGCAAAATCGCGGGAACTTGATGCATTCGAGCCCGAAGTGTCCGAACTAAGCAAGGGAGCAATTATTCTTCCTCCTCGTATTCGAATTACGGGGGAGTTTTTTCATGCTGCATTGAGGCGTATAGGCATACTTGATGCCAATGATTCTTTTTGTATTGATAAGAAAGATGTAAAAATTCAATTTACTGCCAATGAACTTGAAGTACTTCATGAAATTTTTGTTCTTACACGGGGGTTTGCAATTGCAATTCGTTCAGATGAGGAAACTGCCAAAGGAGTTGGGCTTTTCAAGTCCCTTTTTTTCATTAATCTTGGGGAATCCGGCCAATCATTTGAGGATTTTATTGCTCAGATCGAAACGGTGATAAAAAGCCAATTTTCTGATGAAACACAATTTTTTAGCAAAAAAACGGGAAGTCATACGCCATCGATCGGTATTCAGATCATGCCCCTTATTGGTGAATTTTTTGAAATGCAGCATGGGAGAACAGTATCGCGTTTATATGGGCCGCTTGTTTCAACAGCAGGAATAACCTATCGTAATGGGCAGAATGGGCTCGTTTCAATAGGCTTGGGGATTGGAGGGGGTGTCGCATTGCGTGCTCCAAAAAATTATTTGGGTGAGCTCGAGTTAGGTACTCATATTGGACTTCGAGGTAATCAGGTTTTTGGGTTACCCCCCGGTATGGCCGTTCATCTTAGTACGGTTTGCGGCGAAAGATCTCTTGATTCGCAAGTGCGCCCCTTGCAAATTATTTTCAATGGAATTTCCGGTTCTCGTTATCAGCGTTTTGAACAGTGTGACGGCTCAGCTTGGTACTTAATGCAGCAATTGGCACAATTGCGTCAGCACGATATATACGCCGAGATCCATCAATGCACGGTCGAAGGTCAAATGACGTGGGCACTAACTCAGATTGCACCTGTTTTTTGGCCTTTATTAGGAAAACCAAGTACAGAACAGGTCATATCAGGCCAGCAGGTAATCGGTTGTGGCAAAAGAAAAATTGAACGTTATTTTTTAATGGACGGATCTGATGAAAAAGATTCTGTTGCAAGGTTTAACTTGCTCAACGAAGGATATGTAATTGTCGCAAAAGGCCATATTCGTGATTTACCTTCTTTTCAGGAAATGTCGAATGCCCGAGTTTTCTTTGATGCATCAGATCATTATTTTGATTGGTCCTCCCACCTTCAAGGAGGGTTGCGTGAAATGGGCATTCCCTATATACGTATTACTTCTTCCCAAGCCAATGTGTTGATTGCAAAAATGTCCCAAGGGGATGCGTTTGAGGTATATGCAAATGAGCCTCAACTTGAATGGTCTGTTCATGTGTTTGGATAAAGACGGTTATTTGCATGGTTTATTCCGGGTTAATTTCTTCCATCTCTTGTTGTGTGGAACAAGTATCTCACAAATCTTCGATTTGTTCAATCCCGCTCCTTTGCGAAATTTCCCCGGCATAATTCGTAAGCATCATTTCACGCACTTTTTTCATGTCCTTTGTTTTTCCAAGAACCCATGATA